>NZ_DKHR01000052.1:0-32530 GCF_002453835.1 Psychrobacter sp. UBA6739 | reverse complement strand
TATGGTGATGTGCCATTGGTCAGCTGCCAGACGTTAACGGCTTTGAAGTCTGCGAATACTGATGGCATGTCTATGTTGACCCTAACCGTAGATAATCCTTTTGGTCTCGGTCGTATCAAACGCGATAAAGACGGCAATATCGAAGCTATCGTCGAGCAAAAAGATGCCAGCACCGATGAGCAGAGCATTCAAGAGATTAATAGCGGCATTTACTGCGTTGATAATGCTTTATTACATAAATACCTGCCAAAGCTATCTAATGACAATGCGCAGCAAGAATACTACCTAACGGATATCGTCAAAATGGCGGTCGCTGAAGGCATTAATATTGTCGCGATTGAGCCTGAGCATACCTTTGAGATTGAAGGCGTCAATAACCGCCAACAGCTCGCTAGCTTAGAGCGCACGTGGCAAGGCAAATTAGTTGCAGACCTGCAAGAAGCCGGTGTACAGTTCGCTGATCCAAGTCGCGTTGATATTCGCGGTACCTTGACTGCGGGTCAAGACGTGTTTGTCGATGTGGGTGTGGTATTCGAGGGTGATTGTGTCTTAGGTGACAATGTTTATATCGAAGCGGGCTGTGTCATCAAAAACGCCCACATTGGTAATGCCTGCCACATAAAACCTTATTGCGTGATTGATCGCGCTGAGATTGGGGCAGGTGTTGATGTCGGTCCTTTCGCCCATTTGCGTCCTGAAACCGTACTGTCTGATAACAGTAAAGTCGGTAATTTCGTCGAGATTAAAAAATCAACAGTCGGTCATGGTAGCAAGGTTAATCACTTGAGTTATATCGGTGATGCGACCATTGGTACAGATGTCAATGTCGGTGCAGGCGTCATTACTTGTAATTATGATGGTGTCAATAAATCACAAACCATTATTGAAGACAATGCCTTCATTGGCTCGAATTCAAGTTTAGTGGCACCTGTGACTATTGGTAATACCGCTACGGTTGCCGCAGGTTCAGTGATTACTAAAGACGTCGACAGTAAAGCATTAGCCTTTGGACGGGCACGACAAACTCAGAAAAACGACTTTCAGCGTCCGACCAAAAAGTCAAAATAGCAATGGTCAATCACCAGCATTTTGACTAATGTCTATTGAAGTAATACTAAGCAGCATGACAATTTTTGTGATGCTGCTTCCTTATATTTATAACGTCAAAATTGTTAGTATAAAAGCTCTGCCAGTATGAACTTCTATTATTTATTGACTGAACATTATCGCCTCTCAAAGTATTTGAGCGGTTAAGCATTGAAACATTGAAGCTTTTAAAAATCAAAACACGAAACATCGAATTTAAGGAATAGTTATGTGTGGAATCGTTGGAGCAGTCGCTGAGCGTAATATCGCTAATATCTTACTTGAGGGTCTTAAGCGTCTAGAATACCGTGGTTATGATTCTGCCGGTCTAACCGTCATTCGTGATGGCGAACTCCATCGCGAGCGCCAAGTGGGTAAAGTTCAAGCATTGGTCGATGCTGTGGCAGTTAATCCTGAATTTTTCGATGGTCACATTGGTATTGCGCATACACGTTGGGCAACCCATGGCGAGCCGGCACAGCGTAATGCCCATCCGCACGTATCAGGCAAGATTGCTGTGGTACATAACGGTATCGTTGAAAACTATGCCGAATTAAAAGAAGAATTGATTGCTAAAGGTTACGTATTTACGTCGCAGACCGATACCGAAGTCGTCGCTCATCTAATCAATGATATCTACAAAACCACACCTGATTTACTAGAGGCGGTTCGTGCCGTTATTCCGTTATTACATGGCGCATTTGCCCTTGGTATTCTACATATCGACTGCCCAGAAGAGTTGATTACTGTTCGTTTGGGCTCTCCACTAGTGATTGGTGTGGGTATCGGTGAGAATTTTATTGCTTCTGATCAATTAGCCTTACTACCGGTCACCAATCGATTTATGTATCTAGAAGAAGGTGATATCGCCAAATTGACGCGCAGTAGCATTCAGGTTTATGCCGATGGTGTTGAAGTAAAACGTCAGATACATGAAATTGATGCGGCACAGCACAATGCGGATAAAGGCGAGTTTAAGCATTATATGCTCAAAGAAATCTATGAGCAGCCAGACGCGGTCGCCCGTACTGTTGAGATGGCTGTAGATAGCGATGAGCCGTCTAAACTGCGTGATGATTTTTTACAGCGTCATGAAGCGCAATTAAAAGGCATTAAGCATGTCCAAGTCATCGCTTGTGGTACCAGTTACCACTCAGGCTTGGTCGCAAAATATTGGTTTGAGAGCCTTATTCGTGTGCCTTGTTCCGTTGAAGTCGCTAGTGAATTTCGCTATCGCAATCCTGTCGTCATCGACAACACACTCGTCATTTGTATTTCTCAATCTGGCGAAACGGCAGACACGTTATCGGCGCTACGTGATATTCAAAAGCACACGCCAGCAGGTCTAGTTAGCTTAGCATTATGTAACGTACCGACATCGTCTTTGGTACGTGAGACGGATATCTTTTTACCAACGCTTGCCGGTCCCGAGATTGGTGTTGCTTCTACCAAAGCATTCACCACTCAGCTCGCCGCTTTAATGCTATTGGTCTTAAAAGTGGGTGTCGTTCAGGAGCGCATGACTGGCGAAAACCTGAGTACCTTGCTTGGTCAATTACAAGAGCTACGTGGTCAACTACATGCCAGCTTAAACCTCGATGCGCCTATCAAAGCCATGAGTGAGCATTTTGAGTATAAAAAGAGCTGCCTGTTCTTAGGTCGTGGTTTGCAGTTTCCAATAGCGCTAGAAGGCGCGTTAAAGCTGAAAGAAATCTCTTATATCCATGCTGAAGGCTATGCCGCAGGCGAGCTGAAACACGGTCCATTGGCCTTGGTCGATAAAGACATGCCCATCGTCGTACTAGCGCCAAAAGACAGCATGTTTGATAAGCTGAAAGCCAATATGCAAGAGGTACACGCGCGTCATGGTGAGCTGTTCGTTTTTGCCAGCGAATCTAGTCAAATGGTCGCAGAAGACAGATTACATGTGGTCTATGTGCCCGATGTTTGTGAAACGCTTGCCCCTATCGTCTACAGCGTACCCGTACAGCTATTGTCATATCATGTCGCCGTAATGCGCGGTACTGATGTCGATCAGCCACGTAACCTCGCAAAATCAGTGACTGTTGAGTAATATAAGCATTTGATTTTATTATCAATAAATTTATTTTTGCACCGAGTCCTTCGCTATCTGGTACGAATAAGATAGCGAAGGATTTTTTTGTGAATAACGAATAGAAAAATGTCAGTAATTTATATAATTCAATCACTTATATAATTACTGTATCTACAGTATGGACAATGAGAACATGGATATCGAAAGCGGCACCGCCAATCAAATCACTAATCAAATAGAAATAATCTATGAAGATGAATTTCTGGTGGCAATTAATAAAGAGGCTGGTCTATTGGTGCATCGCAGTTGGCTGGATAAAGGCGAGACGCGCTTTGCCATGCAGCTCACCCGTGATGCAGTAGGTTGTCATGTATTTCCGGTGCATAGGTTAGACAAGCCCACATCGGGCGTATTATTGTTTGCCAAGAGCTCAGCCGTGGCGCGCAGCCTTGGCGAGGCTTTTACTGAACACAAAGTTACCAAGCAGTATTTAGCCGTGGTGCGCGGCTATATGTCAGAACAAGGCACCGTTGATTATGCGTTGAGCTTTCAACCCGATGCCATCGCCGATAAGTTTGCTGATTTGGACAAACCCGCTCAAGAGGCGGTGACCCATTGGCAAAGTTTGGCACAAATCGAGCTACCATTTGCCGTATCAAAAAAGCATGACACGAGCCGCTATAGTCTTGTGCGCTTGACACCCGAGACTGGGCGTAAGCATCAGCTGCGTCGGCACATGCGACATGTATTCCATCATATCGTGGGTGATACCAGCCACGGTGATATACGGCACACACGATTTTTTCGTACTCACTATGATTGTACGCGCATGCTGCTGCATGCTCAGACTTTAGCGCTCAGCCATCCTGTCACTGGTGAGCCGTTATTGCTAAAAGCTAAATTAGACGACCAATGGATGCGTATCTTAGAAGAGTTTTCTTGGGTAGACAGCGCTAAAGATTAAACAGTGTAGGTTTTATCTTAGATAGTCATATCAAAGAAGTCGACATACTGATGCTAGATACGAAGGTTCGGTATCCTAGTGAGGACTTGAACTTTCGGCTATGAGCTTTTGGATTTTTATTTTTATTTACCGTAAGCGCTGTTATAGGAATAAGAACAGCTAACATCATATTGGCTGGCGCTTTCTTCCCAGTTTCATTTTTATATTCGCTAGCACCAACCCCGACAATATCAATATCATTGCCAGCATCTTCCACCATGTCACGACCTCTCCTGTAAGCAGCACTGAGGTTGTCATACCGAATACTGGCACCAATAGAGCAAACGGCATAACCTTAGAAGCGGTATTTTGACTAAGCAGATGCGCCCACAGTCCAAAGCCTATCAGCGTTGAGACATACACGATAAACCCAAGTGATAACCAAGACTTAAGCGATGCCTCGGTAAACGTCGCCAGCTGCCATGCCTCGGTCTCAAATATGAGAGAAGATAGCGTTAAAATCACGCAAGCGATCAGACCACCCCAAACCACGAGAGCGAGAGCAGACAACGCGGATGCCTTATTACTTCCAGTATTAGACGGAATAATAGCCCCGTCTGATCCTTGCTGCGTCGCTTGTGTTGACGCCTGTTTTGAAGCAATGTTACCAAAGCTCCAACCTATGGCCGCAATCAAGATACAGACAAACCCAGCCAGAGGCATATCACCACCAAGGTTCAACGCGATGACGCTAAGCCCTAGCACACCGACCAGCATACCGATGATTTGCATGCGACTCACTGCCTCACCCAGTATAAAATACGCCAACAATACGGTAATAAAAATTTGAATTTGTAGCAATAGTGCCGTCAATCCTGCTGATGCCCCTAAGTGCATGGCAGTGAATACAAAAGCATACTGCATGACAAACGTACCGATAGCATAGATAAGTAATGTACGGTTAAATTTGGGCGGCTTCAGAAAGAAAACCAGTGGCACAGCGGTAAAGAAGAAACGCAGGGCGGTGAGCATTAGCGGTGGAAAGCTTTCAAGTCCCCATGCAATAAAGGTAAAGTTCACACCCCAAATAAAAGTAACCAGTACAGCCAATGCAGTGTATATAGGAGTCATATCGTTGGCCTAAGAAATTATGGCTGGTTATTATATTTAAAAAAATTTTATGACAATCTCGTATTAACCATAGGAGGCTTTTAGAGAGTGAGTAATACACTTACAAACAATAGAACGGCAATGAGCATTAATGCTGCACCGCCTATTTTTGTAATTAACTATAGGTTATCTTGAGCTTTCCATAGATACCGGCTGGCTAAAGCAAATGCTTCTGCGTAGCAAAAATGGATCAGTAAAACCAATAGGCAAAAAGCTGAAGCTAAAATGAGAAATTGAGAAAGATAGGTTTGCTCAGTATCGATAAATTGCGGAAATACAGCCATAAAAAATAAGATAGGTTTTGGGTTAGAAAGAGAGGTTAGCAAACCCTCTTTGAATAACCTACCAGCACTTGTACTACTCACATCTAACGTGTTGTCAGACTCTAGGACAAATGATTTTCTTTTTCCAAAGGCCATTTTAAAACCCAAGTAGAATATATATTGCGCCCACTAATTGAATGGCCAAGAACATTTTCTTTGATGTTGCAATCACTAGTCCAATACTAGTAGCTGAGACAATAGCCGCGCCTAGCATTCCTAGAGAGATACCTAAGATGCCATAAGCTATTTTTTTCGACCATGCGTCAGGGGGTTTGTAATACTTAGAATGACATCAGGACTTGGGCTAGCAATAGTGGCAGAGGCGATAAGAACGTATAAGGCAATATTACTCATTAAACACGACTACCAGAGTAAGCTTTTGTTGGCATTCTAGCATTTAATTTATATGTCAAACCATGCTTATTTTAGAAAGGACAGTCATTCTGAAAAACAAAAATACGTATACCCAACAGAACCTAGATACTTCACCCTTTAGACCCATTAATAGACCACTTAAAGCAGACTGATATAAGAGCACCACTCAAAATAAACTTTTGCACGATCTAAACGTTGCAGTTTAAACGCGCCAATATAAAGACTTAAACAAATCCCTTATACAGGAAATAGCACCCCACAACCGTTAATAACACCGCAAAGCATTTCTTTAAAAGCTCTGGTGATAGTATATGAGCAACTTTCGCGCCTAGCTTGGCGGTAAAAAAGCTCATGATACTGATCCCTAAAAAGGCATAAATGTGCACAAAGCCAATGGTGTTAGGCACATCAATTCGTTGCTGCATCCCAAAGAACATAAAACCTAATGCTCCAGCAATGGCAATCGGCAGACCACAAGCTGCTGAGGTGCCAACGGCTTTTTGCATGACCACACCATAACGCGTGAGATAAGGCACAGTTAAGCTACCGCCGCCAATACCGAAAATAGCAGAAGCGATACCGATAACCCCACCTGCTGCTAATTGCTTAGGTTTTGAAGGCAGTTGTGTATTAGCATCATCGGCACTACTAGAATTGCTAGCATGATTAGCAACCTGTTTTTTGCCACCGAAAAACATCTTGTAGGCGACCCACAGCAAAAACACGCCAACGATGAGCTGAAGATACAACCCTGATATCTGTCCTGCAATCCCTGCCCCTAAAAAGCAACCAATCGCTAAGCCTGGTGCCAGATTTTTGAAGACAGGCCACATGACTGCGCCTTTCTTATTATGTGCCATGAGCGAGCTGATAGAGGTGACAATGATGGTCGCCAATGACGTCCCCAATGCCAAATGCATGATATTGTCAGGGCTGTAACCCATTTGCGTAAAGACGATGAATAATAATGGCACGATAATTGTGCCACCGCCCACACCAAATAGCCCCGCAGCAAATCCTGCTAGCGCACCTATGATTAAAAAAATGATTAATTCCACGGGATATTTACTTCTTATGTAGAGTTAGTACGATGGTTATTTTAGTTCAGTGACAATCAATCAGTTAAAAAGCCAACTTAGGCGATTTCTGCTTGATCCACTTGACCAACCCGAGAATAGGCACGATTGAAATACACCAAACTTTCCTCTTGCTCACTTTGTCTAATAGCGACCACCCGGCACATGAAAACACTGTGCGTGCCCACTTGCTGAATGTCCTCAATCTCACAATCAAAACTGACCAACGCATCTTCTAAAACGGGAGCGCCTGTTTTGAGTGGTGACCAAGAGCCGTATTCAAATCGCTCTTGTGAACTCAATTTGGAGGCAAAAGCGTTAGATATTGATTCATGCTGTGCGCCTAAAACATTGACACTTAACGTTTTATTTTCAATAAAATGGGCATGTGAGCGAGACGTCTGATTCATGCAAACCAGCAAGGTTGGCGGTGTATCGGTGACGCTACACACCGCAGATGCGGTAAATCCATGAGTACCAGCGTTGCCTTCTGTGGTAATAACATTGACCGCTGTTGTTAACAAAGACATACCGTCTCTAAAATCGGTGGCTTCAATCATGACTTAACTCCTAAATTTTAAATCTTTAAGTTCATTGATAACTGAGGTCACTCATGAGTTTAAACAAGCTAGTATAGACGGGGTTAAAAACCCAACCTATAAAAGCTAAATCTTGCATCAGTTTATTCAATGAACCCTAAGCGGTCAGTTCTTGCCGCACGATTGCTGCGCCTGCACTTAACGCTTGCAGCTTACCTCGTGCCACTTGGCGCGATAGCGGTGCCATGCCGCAGTTAGTAGAAGGATACAGTTTATCCGCATCGACGAATTGCAATGCTTTGCGTAGCGTATTTGCCACTTCTTCAGGGGTCTCAATGGTATTGGTTGCCACATCAATGGCACCAATCATCACTTTTTTACCGCGGATCAATTCAATCAAATCCATCGGAACATGTGAGTTTTGACATTCTAAAGAGACAATATCAATATTCGACTGTTGCAATTTAGGGAATGCTTGCTCATATTGGCGCCACTCTGAACCCAATGTCTTTTTCCAATCAGTATTGGCTTTGATGCCATAACCGTAGCAGATATGCACCGCCGTTTCACACTTTAGACCTTCAATGGCACGCTCTAACGTGGCAATACCCCAGTCGTTGACGTCATCAAAGAACACATTAAATGCAGGCTCATCGAATTGGATAATATCCACCCCAGCCGCTTCTAACTCTCTCGCTTCTTGATTTAAGATTTTAGCAAATTCCCACGCCAATTTTTCACGGCTTTTATAATGACCATCATATAAGGTATCAATCATGGTCATCGGACCAGGCAGTGCCCATTTGATCGGCTGATCGGTTTGCGCACGTAAAAACTTAGCATCATCAACAAATACAGGCTTTTGACGGCTTACCGCGCCCACAACTGACGGCACACTGGCATCATAACGATTACGAATGCGCACGGTCTCGCGTTTCTCAAAATCGACGCCATCCAGATGTTCAATAAAGGTGGTCACAAAGTGCTGACGAGTTTGCTCGCCATCACTGACAATATCAATGCCTGCATGTACCTGTTCTTGCAATGTCAAACGTAGTGCGTCTTGTTTGGCTTCAAGCAGTTGCTCACCTTCTAATGCCCAAGGAGACCAAATTTTTTCAGGTTCTGCAAGCCAAGAAGGTTTCGGTAAACTGCCAGCCGTTGACGTCGGTAATAACTTTTGTGTCGGTAATAATATTGTCATACGATTCATCTTCTTATTTATTGGTATTTTAATTTTCGGCTACATTTATATTGGCTATGCTGCGGCTTTTTTTACGGCTTCTTTTTGAACAATGCTGCTTGTCACATCATAGCTTGCTGCCCACTCATTAAGAATGGTTTGGTATGGCTTGATGAACTGCTCTTCGGTGAACTTACCTTGTGTCACTGCCATCTGACTACGCTCTGCGCGATCATAGACGATTTGCGTTAGGGAATAATCTTGGTACTTCAAACTCGGTTGATACACTTGACCTGCCGTAGAGTTGGCATTGTAAATCTCAGGACGATAGATTTTTTGGAAAGTCTCCATGGTACTAATCGCACTGACCAGCTCAAGATCGGTATAATCGCTCAGCAAGTCACCCGCAAAATAAAACGCTAATGGCGCGGCGCTACCCGTAGGCATAAAGTAGCGAACCGTTAAGCCCATTTTGGAAAAGTACTCATCGGTTAGTGACCCTTTGTTCAAAGAGCAGCCATCTTGTTTGTATTCAACGCCCAATACAGGGTGCTGATTGGGCGTACGTTGATAGGTTTTACTGGTGGAAACACTCAAGCAAATCACAGGCTTCTTGGTGAAATTAGCTTGGTAAGCGTCTGAATTCAATAAATACTGAAACAGTTTGCCATGTAAGTCACCAAAATCTACTGGTGGCGCAGATGATGGATGTTTATCGAAATGGTCTAATAAGACGACGCTAAAGTCATAATCGCGCACATAAGATGAGAAACTATTACCAATCAAACCCTCAATACGGGTGTTCTCTTTATGATCCACAATCGTTGTTTGCAGCATCTCGATGATAGGGAAAGTATCGCCATTTCCTGCAACATCCATGTCGACAGAAATAATATCAACCTCAACAGAATAACGATCTGCGGTGGTATTATCCCAATGTGCCAAAGCATTAAAACGATTATTTATCATTCTTAACGTTTTGCTTAAGTTCTCTTGACGATGCTCGCCACGCGCCAAATTCGCAAAGTTCGTCGTGAGACGCGTGCTATTTGCAGGATGATAGTTTTCATCAAAACGAATGCGCTTAATTGCACAACTAAATTCTTTACTCATGATAATCCGCTACCCTAATCTACTCTCATTATTTGAGATAAAACCAAATTTGTGTATGAGGTGAATCATACCTAAACTATTACATGAATAAAAACGATACTATTTAAATATAAGATGAATATAATTCATTTTAATGGAGTTATGGTATGACATTAGATTGGATAGCGGAGACTTTACGACTTACTCGATAGCATCATTCAGCAAAAAATAAGCCTGTAGAAAAATGAGCTACGCTAAAGAAAGCATAAAGAAAATTTCGATAAACTAACTAACGAATCTAAGGATTCTCTCATTAAAAAAGTCGAAACTTATTTTCTAAGTCTCAGCCTTTTTTTTGATAATATAAATAGAAAATTACTTTCTATTGATTGTGTTAGCGCTTTGCAGCTTCAATCTGAATATTTAGCTGAACTTCTTTAGTAATACCCAATAATGTATATTTGCTGATGCCCCATTTCGTTCGATCAATGGTCGTTGTGAAATCCCCACCGCAAACTGGTTTTTTTAATATTGGATTTAGGTAGCAATTGAACTTGCTGGCCGTCAGCGTAATGGGATTAGTCTTGCCGTGTAGTGTCAACATGCCATCAACCTTGCTGACATTTGAGCCACTACCATCAGTCGTAAAATACCATTTGGTAGACTCAAATTGCGCCAGTGGAAACTGCTCAATATCGAAAAAATCTGCGCTTTTTAGCGTGATATCAAATGCTGCATTGCCTGTATTTAAGCTATTCAGAGGAATTACTAGCGAGATATTACCAGTCTTAACCGCTGGATCATAATCTAGCTGCCCAGTGATATTATAAAAGCCACCTGTGTTGGTAGAGGTATTAAAATGGTCAATAGCAAAGCGTACATTGGTATGAGTGGGGTCGATATCGTAAGTCCTCGCCTGACTGCTGGCGATACCTAACATGCTTATACTTAAGGCTAGTAGCGGCTTCCGCGAGGACAGTATGACTGTCGAGAGGGATATTTGATTCATAGTAACATTCCTTTGCTGTATAAATGATAGAGCCATCACATCCTTTGTGCTTGTGATTTTGCTCTTATAATTGCTCTCTTATATAATGACAACAAGCCCATACTTAATCAATAAGTATGGGCTTGTCTATTTTAGACATAGCATTCTCACTGCTAACGCTATGTCATAGGTATGATCAAATAAATCCGTTAAATCATACTTTACCATTTGTCGTTGTTTGCTCTTTGCCACTAGGTACGAGCCATTTAGCAAACCATCCTGACAAATCATCCATCAAAGTATAAACCACTGGAATCACCACAAGGCTTAATAACGTCGAAGTCACCAGACCACCCAATACCGCAGCGGCCATCGGACGACGGAAGGTTGGATCGGCATCACCCCAACCGAAGACTAAGGGCAACATCCCCGCGCCCATCGCAATGGTGGTCATAATAATAGGACGCGCCCGCTTGCGGCAAGCATCGATAATAGCCTCAAAACGCGCCAAACCTCGACGCTGTGCAATCAGTGCATAATCGACCAATAAGATAGAGTTTTTGGTGGCAATACCCATTAGCATAATAAAGCCGATCATCGATGGCATAGAAAGACTGCTATTGGTAATAACCAAGCCTACAAAAGCGCCGCCTATCGATAAAGGCAATGCCATCAAAATGGTGAAAGGCTGCAATATACGCCCAAACAATAGAATAAGTACGCCTAAAATACAAACCACACCGACCGACATCGCAATCACAAAACCGCTGAATAGCTCAGCCATGTTTTCTGCTTGACCTTGGTCAATAATGGTAATGGAAGGCGGTAGTTGTTGCATGGCAGGTACTGATTTAACCGCTTGTACCAAGTCTCCAAGCTCGCCACTCGCAGGTTGCACCGTGATACTGATGGCGCGTTCTCGATCGAGCCTGCTAATCTGCGCAGGCCCAGTGCCAAAGTCTAATGACGCCACTTCACCCACACGTACACCCTGTCCTGCTGGTAACGAGCTCGGTACATATAGACCTTCTAATTGGCTGACATTTTGCTTGGCAACATCTGGTAGACGAATGACGATAGGAATCTGCCGCGTATCCAAATTGAGCTTGGATAAACGCTGCTCATAGTCACCTACCGTCGCCACTCGTAACGTCGTAGCGATGTCTTGCGTGGTCACACCTTTATCCGCCATCGCCAGTCTGTCTGGCGTCACCGTTAACTCTTGACGCGGCAAACTGCGGTCACTGGTCACGGAGCCAGCACTGGGCAGCCCTCGAATCTCTGACATGATTTTCTGAGCGGTTTGTTCAAGCAATTGCGGATTGGTACTGGTCATAGAGAAGTTGTAACCACTCTCTCCACCACTCGACAAACCGACGGTAAAGCGCGCGCCTGGCACTTCTGCCAACAAACTACTTATTTGACGTTCAATCTCTTGCTTAGAGCCGCGCTCTGCACGTGGTGCTAGCACGATATCTAGACCTGCTATATTTTCGGCTTTGCCACCACTAGAGTTTGAGTCCATGCTAGCCTGAGCCTCACCGACTGAGGTAAAAATATTGGTGACTTCAGGCATTGCTAAAATACGCTCACTTGCCAGCGCAGCAACGCGCTCTGTGTCTTCCAGTGCAACGTCAGGTGTCAACTCAATCGCCACACGAGTTTGGTCAATGTCATTATCAGGAATAAACGATGTTGGTAGTAGTTTGACAAGCATCAGTGACGCCACGAATAACACTAAAGTTGCACCCATCGTCAGCCAGCGATGATGCAGTGTCCATGCCACTATTTTGAGATACCAACCCATCAGCGCGCTTTGTTTCTCAACGTGTTTTTTCTCTGGTCGCAATATATACGCTGCCATCATCGGTGTGATAAGACGCGCGACCATCAAAGACGCAAAAATCGATAATGCAGCTGTCCAACCAAACTGACGGAAAAACTGACCAACGATACCGCCCATAAAGGCGGTAGGTAAAAACACGGCAATCAAAGTAAATGTGGTCGCGACTACTGCCAAGCCAATCTCGTCAGCCGCTTCCATCGCTGCTTCATACGGTGTCTTGCCCATGCGTAAATGCCGTATGATGTTTTCGACCTCGACGATCGCATCATCAACCAATACACCGATCACTAATGACAATGCCAACAAAGATATAATATTGAGGCTAAAGCCAAATAAGTACATACCTAAAAAGGTAGGAATCACTGATAATGGCAAGGCGACAGCAGCAACTATAGTCGCCCGAATATTGCGCAAAAATAAGAATACGACGACGACTGCTAACAGACCACCTTCGATCAGCATCCGTAAAGAAGCTTGATAATCTTCCGCAATCGGCGTTGCCCGATCATAGACCTTTTCAATAGTGATATTACCTACATCGGCTGACAGCTTGGCAAGCTCTGCATCAACCAGCTCCATGACCTCGACTTCACTGGCACCACGCGAGCGGGTGATGTTAAATGCCACCACCGTTTGCCCGTCAAGCTTAGCAATAGAGCTTGGGTCAGCCGCGCCATCTGTGATTTGTGCCATACGTCCAAGCGCTTGTGTGCCGCCTGCTGGGATTGCCACTTGTAAATCATTGAGCTCACTTGCCCGCTCCACCGCACCAAGGACACGAATCGTCTGGGTGGTTTTGCCCACTTCTGCTTCACCACCAGAGCTGTCCTGCTGAATACCCGTGATTTGATTGGATAGTTGTGTGATAGAGAGCTTAAGACCACTCAAGGTAATCGGGTCAGCTGCGACGGTAATCTCACGCTGCAAACCACCAATACGGCTAACCGTACTGACACCCGGTATGTCAGAAAGACGCTTGGTGACTGTATCATCGACGAACCAAGACAAGTCTTCCACATTCATGTTTTCAGAAGCCACAGAATAAGTGACAACGGGGAATCCTGCGGTTGAAACTTTAGTAATAATAGGGTCATTGGCAGCGGCAGGCAAATCGCCGCGTACCTCGCCTACTGCCGAGCGCACATCATCGACCGCTTCTTGAATATCCTTTTCTAACACAAACTCTGTGACCATGGTGGCAGCACCCGTTTGTAACGTGGTGCGAATATGCTTGATACCTTCAATACTCGTAAGCTTGTTTTCTATCTTTTTTGCGATGTCGTTTTCGAGCTGTGATGGCGCGGCACCCGGTAAAGTCACCGTGACCACGACTGCAGGTAAGTCAATATCAGGAAACTGCTGCACCTTCATTTTCATAAAGCCATAAATACCGCCTAACGTCAGTAGTATAAATAGCAAAATGGCAACTAAAGGATTTTTTATCGAGTAAGCAGAAACATTTAAACTCATGGTTGTGCCTGCGCTGCTGTACTCGTTTGGCTAACACCATCAACGATACGCACCAAATCTCCATCATTTAAAAAGCTGCCGCCTTGTTTGACAATTTGACTGTCACTAGGCAATGGCTCTAGCACTGCCACATTTTCGCCAAGTCGCTCGCCCAATGTCACTCGTTGTTGCTTGATACGACCCATGGTCTGACCATCTTGAGTGGTCACATTGGTTACTAGCATCACATAATCATAGCCATCGTTGCTGACGATAGCGCTATTGGGCACCGTTTGCGTACTGGCACTGCCTAATAGGAACTCACCCGTTTGATACATACCTGCCCGTACTTTTGCATTGGCTGCCAAGCTCGCATAGATGGTAATCTGCCGGTTGTTGTCCGCCGTTGGTGCTATGCGGCTCACTTTCCCCATTACCGTATCACCATCTGGTAAGCTCACCCGTACTGGCGTCCCGACACTGACTTCACCAACAAGCTTGGGATCAATATCTGCACGCCATTCCAAAATACCACCTTTAATGATAGTAAATAATGGCTCGCCACCAGCAACCATACCAACCTCCGCCATTTTCTCGCTGATGACACCGCTGACTGGTGCGACCACTGTTGCATTATCTACACTCAAGCGCTGAGTGCTCAGAAGCGCTTTGGAAGCTTGTAGCGCAGCCTGTGCTTGAAGTTTTGCAGTGCGATAGCGATCGGCTTCTTGTTTGCTAATCGCATCAATATCTATCAATGGCAATACACGGGCAGCATCAGCGCTGGCATTGGCAAGCGTCGCTTCTGCTTCGGCAACATCTGCCTCTGCTTGCAAGACTTGCTGCTCCATAGCATCGGTGTCAAATATCGCCAATACTTGACCCGCTTTGACGCGATCACCTTCTTCGACCAATATACGCTCGATAGCAACACCGTTTACTTTGGCACTGACATTCGCCTTATCTTTGGCATCAATGGTGCCATCAGCACTGAGTGTGTTACCAATATCATCTTGGCTTGGGCTGACCGTCTCTACTGATAATACCGCCTGCTCAGTACTCGTAGCGCTTGCAGTGGCACCATTACTTGAAGTACCACTAGAAACTGGCGATTCATCCGTCGCGGCTTCATCACTCCCGCCCCAATACTTTCCAAGTAGCACACCAATGATAAGCACGGCTGCCAATACGGGTAACAACCATAACGGTAATTTTGAAGAAGTTTTTTTAGACAAAGTATCAGACTGGCGATACGGTGGTAGCTCAGATGGTTGAGGTGGCTCAATGTTGGTTTCTTGCTCGCTAGTCGGTGCTTGCTTATTATTAGGATGTTCAAAATCACTCATAGTCGGTCTCTATAAATAAGCACGGTACTAACGCCGTAAAAAGTATAAGGGAAACAAAATGATGCTGGCAGAGCTTATCAAAATAGTCTTTTATCATTGTAGACTATCTCGTCATTGGGTCAATTATGTTAAGTATCTACATAGTCAATTGTTGATAGTCATCAAGACATAATAATCAAGATATAGTAAGACATTGAACTTAATAAAGATTATTAGTAGCAAAGATTATAAAGTGAACGATAACTAAAGACAAAAGACAGCGTATTTCCAGTTCATTGCATAAGTCTTCTTCACACAAAACCCCTTTCTTAAAACTTATTCAGCCAATGAAAAAATGACCAAATATGCTGTCATATTGAATGCATTAAGATGCGCCCATTATAGTTGGAACCATCACTCGTAAAAACTAATGATACATACGCCCTACAGTTTAGACTTGTATTTACGGGGTAATTTGTCATTATTAAGATAAATCTACTAATAAAGGAATCCATCATGGCTAATAAATCAGACGTAAAAAAGCTTAAGCAAGAAATTAAAGACACCAAAGCAAAAATTAAGCAGAAAAAGAAAGACCTCAAAGATCTTAAGAAGTCATTGAAAAAGTCGAAAAAAGCCAAATAGCATTGTTTCGAGATGATGGCTCTAGGTCAAAGAATAGAAGAGGATAGCGTTGGCTGTCCTCTTTTTTACCATTAATTTAGCCATTTTTAGCCCATTTATAAGGATAACCGATTGAATTCAGGAGACGCCTCAGGCATTGGTATAACGACTCGCCTCAGGCATCCAGCGGTGAATCAGTTGGCTGACATCTGCCTTGCGCGTAGGATCTGCAATTAAATGTTTGGCTAAACGCTGAGCAATGGCAAACAGCTGCTCGTCACGTATCAGATCAGCCAAATAATAACCAACGTTACCCGTTTGACGTTTGCCTAATAGCTCGCCGGGGCCACGTAGCTCTAAGTCTTTTTGCGCAATAACAAAACCATCAGTGCTATCACGCAGGACATTTAAGCGCTCTGTACCTGTCTCTGATAATGGCTTTTGGTATAACAGTACGCAATAGCTTTTGGTTGAGCCACGCCCGACTCGCCCGCGCAGCTGATGTAATTGCGATAGACCTAATCGTTCGGCATTTTCAATGACCATTAACGATGCATTAGGTACGTCGACACCGACTTCAATGACAGTCGTTGCAATCAACAAATCCAAATTGCCAGCTTTAAATTCTTGCATGATGGCTTGTTTGTCAACGGATTTCATCTTGCCATGGACAAGACCAATGCGAATATTCAAGCGCTCATTTAAATCCTCATAAGTAGCTTCAGCGGCTTGCGCATCTAGCACACTAGACGCTTCGACCAACGAGCAAACCCAGTACGCTTGCCTACCCGCTTCACAATTAACCGCAATCCGCTCAATGACTTCATCGCGTCGATTACGGTCAATGGTCACCGTAGTAATTGGCGTACGCCCCGGTGGCAATTCATCAATGATAGAGGTATCCATATCACCGTACACGCTCATCGCAAGCGTGCGCGGAATCGGGGTGGCAGTCATAATCAGTTGATGTGGCGTGCTATTCGCCACCCCTTTATTGGTCAGTGCCATACGCTGCTCAACACCAAAGCGATGTTGTTCATCGATAATAACTAAGCCCAATTTGGCAAACTGCACCTGCTCTTGAAACAGTGCATGAGTACCGACCACGATTTGCACCGTATTTTCTGCGACTGCTTCCAATGCTTCGCGGCGCTGCTTCGCCGTTTGTTTACCAGCAAGCCAGCCAACACCGATACCTAACGGCTCAAACCATTGTTTGAAATTGACCAAATGCTGCTCTGCTAAAATTTCTGTGGGTGCCATAACAGCCACTTGCCAGCCACTATCTAACGCATAACCGGCTGCACCCGCTGCGACCAGAGTCTTGCCCGCGCCCACATCACCTTGCACCAACCGCAGCATTGGGATGGACGTTGCCATATCAGCCGTAATATCTTTCATGACTCGTTGCTGGGCACCCGTTAAATCAAACGGCAATGCGGCAAATAGCTTATCAGCCAATGGACTTTGCGTGGCACATTTGGGTGCTTTATGCTGATGCAGTTGCTGACGACGATATAACAAGCTGAGCTGATGGGCGGTTAATTCTTCAATAATCAAACGCTGGCATGCCACATGAGTACGGGCACTTAACTGGGTGAGTAGCTGATATTGTCGTCCTGCGTCGGTATAAGTCGGCGGTGTATGCAGCAATACTAAGGCTTCAAATATCGTCAGATTATAGATGTTGTTATTAACTGTTCTATTAGCGACTGTATGGATATCACTGTTTGTATTATTATTGGTATCATAGACATTGGCTTTATTGACACTACTAACGCTATTACCAGTCGTATTATCTGGTACGCTACGCGCCAGTGTCGAGAATATATCTTCTGGATACTCTGCTTCTGTTACTACTGTCTTCGTCGGTTCAAAAGGCGCTAATGGCAAGTCAGCCACGACTGCAAAATCTGTAGGAGTAAACAGCGTCATTGGTAAGCCTTCACTACGAACCGTCTGTAATGCCAGCTTAATTAAGGTGCGCAGCTTATTCTGGTGCAAACCTTTAACACTTGGATAAATAGGCTGTAAGCCTGTATTTACTACCGTCTCATTACTACTGATAATTTGATATTCAGGATGGTGGATTTGCTTACCATAACGACTCACTTTCACTTCGCCAAATAATTGCAGCTGTGTCCCTAAGCTCATGGTTTGTGCAAGACCACGATAAACCTTAAAAAACCGTAGCGATATGGTGCCTGTATCATCATCTACCACGACCGTCATACCGCTGCGCTTGGTATCGACGTGCACCACACGCCCAGTAATTAACGCAGACTGTCCGTGCCCCACTTCTGCTATAGACAGCAATCGGCTACGATCTTCATAATCACGTGGCAGATGCAGCAATAAATCAAATATTCGTTTAATATTCAATTGCGCCAACTGTTCTGCGACTTTTAATCCCACACCCGCCAGTGCCGTCACTGGCATATCTAGCGCTGAGAGTGGCAGCTCAGACCTAAAGTGGTCTGTTGGGCTAGTTAAAGAAGCGTTCACTGATACTGACATCAAAGATCCTAACGATATTATTTTTAGTTTTCATATACTCATTCAAGTATTTTCAATATACCGTAGATGATGACAGTTTTTATAAAACAGCTGTCATAAACATGACACATCAAAACACCGACTCATTTCATTATAGCTGACAATACAATTGCTTATGCTCAGCTATTTAGTAATACTGCGTCAAAAAGCCTGAAAGTCAAACGGCTCATTTGTATCATATCAATAACTGATGTCTTATTTTCCGTATTATCGTCATTTTATAAGGTGTTTTTATGTTCGCTCCTGCCCAGTATCGACAACCTCTTCATAGTCTAAGAGTGCGAAATAGTATGAGAGTGCTATGCACCAGCTTAATTGCCGTACTCGGATTATCTATCAGCGCTTGTAGCTCTCTAACGCCAGCGCAGCCGTTACCTGAAGCACCTGAAATAGCGCCACTTAATGTGGCGTTAGTCTTGGGCGGCGGCGGTGCCAAAGGCTTCGCCCATGTTGGGGTGATTAAAGCATTAGAAGCAAATGGCATTAAGCCCACGCTCATCGTTGGCACCAGCGTCGGCAGCTTGGTTGGTAGCCTATATGCCAGCGGCTACACACCAGTACAACTTGAGCAACTGGCACTGACCACTACAGATAGCGAATTGACAGATTTTGTCTTATCCAATCAAGGTGTCATCGAGGGTATCAAACTCAAGAACTTTATCAACGATAAAGTCGATGGACGAGTAATAGAGAATTTCCCCATCCGCTTTGCAGCAGTCGCGGCGGAGAAGCATACTTTGAAAAAAGCCATTTTTACCACTGGTGATGCGGGGCTTGCTGTTCAAGCATCCTGTAGCGTACCGAATATTTTTATTGCGCCGCGTATTCCAGAAAAGGTCGGTAAAAAATATATCGATGGTGGCGTGGTCAGCCTAGTACCTGTAGATAGCGCCCGTGATTTAGGCGCTGATATTGTTATTGCCGTTGATGTGACAGATACTGGTATTAACAATATTAGCGGTGTCTCTACACTTGATAAAAAATTAAACCTCAACGGATTAAGCAGTTTTTGGGGATTTTTGGAGAGTAATGTTGTAGCTCCGCCAAGCGCCAATCGTGCCTCATCGATGCAACGTGAACGAGATCGTGCTGATGTGCTGATTACGCCTGCGGTCAGTCATATCAGCTCACTAGATACCAGCCAGCGCCGTGCTCTCATAGCTGCAGGCTCGCAAGCTACTACCGAACAAATGGCTGCCATCAAGCAATTAATCAAAGAAAAATCTAACCAGAAATACGCGACGCTTTAAGCGCCTTGCAACGGCGTACCAAAATTTCTTGTTAACAACCCACAAAAAAGCACCACAGCAACGAGCCGTGATGCTTTTTATGATTAAACGAATATTAAGCCAGTATTAAATAAATCACCCTGATAAAATACTTAATATTAAATGACTGGCTTATTTCACACGTGCACGGTATTTAACCACTACGGTGTCATTAAGACCAACACCCTCTAAATCCCAGCGTACCGCTTTATAATACTTTAATGGAATTTCTTGTAGTTGGTTATCCACTTTTCCACGTAATGGCATACGGGCAAAAGTATTACCGTCCGCACTGCCGTATGGAAACTCAGGTGATACTGTACGCAATAACTCTACCTGCTCAGGGATACTCATCGTCACGGTCATTTTTCGGACGCGATCTGCATTGGTATTGGTGAAATAACCTTGGTACTCCAAGACATTACCTGATTGCAGGCGCGTACTAGCATTCACCGGAGCCAAAACCTCTTGACCGTTTGCATCAACGCTAATCAATGACGCGGTAATTTTACTATTGACGGCTTGTGCACTCGAGTTGCTGCTTTTAGTAGCATTGGTCTGTACAGCTGCCGAACTATCAACGGCTTGTTCTGGCGTCGGTAGCATTGCCGAGGCTTGCGTCACTACCATCGCACCGATGAGCGTACCAGCCACAACGTGGAATAAGCGATGTCCGCTCCAAGCACTAAATGGGCTAGCAAATTGGTTACTTTTTTTCATGGTTTTCATTATCCCTGGTTAATATGTCGGTAAAACGCAGCTGGTAAAAATTGAATAACTTTTGGTGTATATTGAATCGTTTACAGGCAGCACAATTTAGACGGAACATACCCACTTATAAGAAACATGCTATAAGAAACATAACTCATTATAAATGGTCGACTGTTATAGTATTGGCAGACCTAGTATCGCTGCTGATTGTAATGACAGCTAATGGCAAGCGCTGCATGCGTCTATATTGTCATAGCTGGTAAGCTTATCGTATAAAGTTCTTATTTTTATTGATTATCTTCGTTCATCGCCTGTAAAGCAATAGCGTTTAGCATAGCAAAAAGTGTTTGTACGTACACTAACCCCGTGTTGGGGTTGTGTATATCGTCGATCAGTGATAAAAATTGATTGATACTACTGAAATAAAAGATAGCTCATAACGGCGTTTTTTGCTATGGTAATTCTTTAGCGATAGGCATTTTTTGCTACGCCCCTTTTCTTATTCTCACTACTATTGCCCTTATTATGACTACTAGCGCCATGCCCCAAATCAACCCTGAATACGTCCATTGGTTCCGTAACTCTGCCCCCTACATCAATACCCATCGCGGCAAAACGTTCGTGATTATGTTTGGTGGTGAGGCGGTCAATCATCCAAATTTTAGCACCCTTATTCATGATTTTGCGCTACTGCATAGCTTAGGTATCAAGCTGGTATTGGTACATGGAGCGCGACCGCAAATCGAAAAGAACTTGAAAGATGCTGACATTACATCCCCACTGCATCAAGACATTCGAATTACACCGCGCGTGGCGATGCCTGCTATTTTACAAGCGGTAGGCGCTATTCGCCTGCAACTCGAAGCGCAGCTGTCGATGGGACTGGCCAATTCACCTATGTATGGTTCACGCATCGATGCCATTTCAGGCAATTTTGTGACCGCACGTCCTTACGGTATTCGTGATGGTATCGACTACCAAATGACTGGCGAAGTGCGCTCTATCGATGTTGAAGCCATCAAAAACAACCTGCTACACGACCATATTGTGATTTTAGGCTCAATGGGTTATTCAGCGACTGGTGAAGTCTTTAATTTGCTAGCTGAAGACGTGGCGCTCAGTGCAGCCGTGGCACTGGGTGCTGATAAGCTTATCTTCTTGGGTGAAGAAGCAGGCATCAATGACGATGATCGCTTACTAAGAGAGATGATTCCTAATGAAGTCGACCGCTTCTTACGTGATCGTGATTTAAATTGCGAGATCAATTATTTCTTAAATTGCGCCAGTTTGGCTTGCCGCCAAGGCGTCCATCGCACCCATATTATCTCGTATGCCAAAGACGGTGCCTTATTAGAAGAGTTATTCACTCGCGATGGCTCTGGTACTCTTATCAGCCATGACCCTTACGAAGAGATTCGTCGTGCCAATATTGACGATGTGGTCGGACTGATTGAGCTATTATCACCGCTAGAAGAGCAAGGCATATTAGTCAGCCGCTCACGCGAACGCTTAGAGCAAGAGATTGATAATTATAGTGTCATCGAGCGTGATGGTATGATTTTGGGCTGCGCGGCGCTATATCCATTGGATACAGAATCAGCAGAAGTTGCCTGTGTCGCCGTACATCCCGATTATCGTAGCGGTAGTCGCGGTGCAGACTTACTGGCATTTTTAGAGCAACAAGCGCGCAGTCATGGTCTGCACAAGTTGTTTGTGTTAACGACACGGACGGCACATTGGTTCGTCGAGCAAGGCTTTTCCGAAGTCGAGGCCAGCGCGCTACCTGCATCGCGTCAAGAAAAATACCATAATGGTCGTAATTCTAAAGTCTTTCAAAAAACTCTTTAGATGCTCAATTTCTAATCATAAAAAAGCCCTCATAATATTATGAGGGCTTTTTTAAGGTTTTATTTTTTAACACTGTTCACTAGGGTGTGTACTAAGTATTATTTTACTTTTAATAGCTCAACCGTAAAGATAAGCGTGCTGTTAGGCTCGATACCTGCGTTACCCGCTTCACCATAAGCAATATCTGATGGGATATAAAACTCGTATTTACCGCCCTCTTTCATCAGCTGTAGACCTTCTGTCCAGCCAGCGATGACTTGGTTCAACGGGAACTCAATTGGCTCACCGCGCTCATAAGAGCTATCAAATACCGTACCATCGATTAACTTACCTTCGTAGTTCACTTCAACCACGTCAGTCGCTTTTGGTGATTTACCCGTGCCTGCGGTGATAACTTTGTACTGTAAGCCAGAAGCCGTTTCTTTGACGCCTTCTTTTTTAACGTTTTCTGCTAAGAATGCAGCGCCTTTGGTTTTGTTTTCTCCAGCTTTTGTTTCCATGTCTTTAACGAACTTTTCTTCTTGCTCTTTTTGATAAGTCGTCAATACTTCCTGCATTTGTTCTTGGGTCAATGCTGATTCGTTGCCTTCATAACCATCACGGAAGCCTTTTTCAAAGGTATCAAGATTCAGGTCACCGACCGCTTCTTTGTTACCTTCAGCCATCATGAAGCCTAAACTATAACCTACTTTTTCATTTGCTGAGCTTTGCTCGGTGATTGAAACGCTTTTAGCAGCGGTCTCTTGGTTACCGTTATTTGTGCTACAGCCTGTTACCAACAACATAGCACTAGCAAGTGCACCAACGCTTAAAGTAGTGATTTTTTTCATAAAGTACTCTCAAATTGTAAGGATAGTGGCGAGATGTCACATGTTCCTATAATAACAAATCTTAGTTTTAGGAACCATGTTTGCCGTCAAATTATCGGGCGAATGTACAGTCTATGTTAATATTTCTCATCATAATAACAAGTTATCACACAAATACAGTAACACGTTAAGCTTTCTATCTTTAAATCCACTAATACATCAGCTAAGCTAAATGAGTTAAGGTGATAAGTAACCGAGTGTACGTCTTTATCATGGATGATTAACATTGGCAGTAAGGTAATCAACACGAGGGAAACCAACGTTTTTTGATAAGGTTTTTTGATAAGGTTACCTACTCAAAAATTATAATATCACCGCATAACTTATTTTAAAAATACTATTAATTATAACCATCTATGTATTGGTTTCGCTCAACACTAGCTGTACTGATGATATTGTTGAGTGGCTTTCGTATGATGATTAAAGGAGGATAAGATGAATCCAATGTACACATCTTTTAACGGTTATCTTGGTGGGCCTATCGGCTCTATTATTGGTGCTATTTTAATATTTATTATTGGTTGGCTAGTGGCACTGGGTATCGCAGCACTGGTTCGTAATGTATTATCTAGAGTCAATCTGAACCAACGCATGAACTCTTCAACGGGTAAGACCTACGATTTAGAAGGTATTATCTCTAAGATTGTATTTTGGTTCATCTTTATCATCGCGATTTCTGGGGCGCTGAATCAATTGAATTTGAACTCAATCTCGACACCGTTTGCAAATATGGTCAATCAAGTCCTAGCATTTATCCCTAATCTTATTGGCGCTATCGCTGTGGGTATTATTGGTTGGGTCTTGGCTACCGTTGCACGCACAGCTATCAACGCGGCATTGGCGAAAACGTCGATGGATGAGCGTTTGAGTGCTCAGGCAGGTGTAAAACCGATGAGTAGCACGATTGCCGATATGGTTTATTGGTTCATCTTGTTGGTTGTTTTAACGATGGTATTGGGGAAATTAGAGCTTGATGGTTTATTTGCTCCATTGACTAACATGGTTGATAAAATCTTTAGCTTTATTCCTAACATCCTCATTGCAGGTGTTGTCTTTGTCGTCGGTTATATCATTGCCAAAGTGGTACGCGGCATTGTGACCAACCTTGTATCTACTTTTAATGTTCAAGAATTGGCTACAAAAGCAGGCTTAAGCGAAAAAAATAGCTTGCCTAATATCGCTGGTTCATTGGCATTTTTAGTAGTGATCATTCCAACTATTATTGCTGCATTAAATGCATTAAAAATTGAAGTGATTGCTCGTCCTGCGACAAACATGCTGAACAAAATCATGGAAGCACTGCCAAATATTTTTATGGCGGTTGCGATTTTAGTCGTGACCTTCTATGTGGTACGTATGGTTGCCAATATCATCAAAGGTTTGATCGAAAACACTGAGATTAATCAATTGCCTGCGAAAGTTGGCTTACAAGAAACGATGGGCGATAAGAGAGTCTCTGATCTTGTTGGTTATGCGATTATCTTCTTTGCGATGTTATTTGCCTCAATTGCCGCCGCTGACTTACTAGGTTTTGAGCCTATCTCAGCCATTATCGCCATGTTTATTGCGTTTGGTGCCAATATTATCTTGGGCGCAATTATCCTATTTATTGGCTTTTGGCTTGCCAATATCATTGCAGGTGTCGTTGAGCGTTCTGAGCAAGGCTCACAATTCCTAGCAAATATCGTCCGTGTACTAATCATGGGTTTAGTACTTGCCATGGGTCTAAAAGCGATGGGTATTGCTGACTCTATCGTCAACCTAGCATTTGGTCTAACGCTAGGCGCCGTAGCGGTAGCCTTTGCCCTTTCATTTGGTCTTGGTGGTCAAGAAGCCGCTGCACGTTTCCTACGTAAAATGCAGGATAAAATGGACAAAGAACGTGAAGAAGCTAAAGCGAAATCTGCTCTTCATGCTAGCTCAAGTACACAAGAAAAAGTTGCTGACTCAGTTCGAGAGAACACTCCTGCTGCTTCAGGTACAATGACTAGTGACTTCCCTACTAGCACTGTCGATACCAACAATCTTGGTACGGGTCATGTAGATATCACTCATGTTGAAACAAGTGATGACGATATCGACACTGGTTCAAATCTAGCGCCAAGTAATAAAGGCTTTACTGATATTGATAATAACGACTTAAAATAAGTCATCGTTAACGATATATGTTGAATAAAAAAGACAGCCTAGGCTGTCTTTTTTTATGGCGTAAATTTAGTGTCTATGAAAAACTCGCTACAAAACATCGCTACAAAATCATACTCAGGACTTGGTCTTCCGTGCAGGTATATTCAAATTTAATTGCATTCGCATTGACTCATTTTTACTTGCTGATAAGTTATTTGTCGTTTGCTTTTTATGCTGTTGGTTTAAGCGCTGTAATTGCTTGGTCAGCTGCCGTTCACGCTTGGTCATCGGATCAACGGGTTGAATCCATAAATCGATATCAATAAAGGTGTCATTAGATTCGTCAATAAAATCAATGCCCAATACAATCACATGATGCAGCTCGGCTATTGGCAGGCGGCTCGCAACATCCTGTGCAATCTTTGCTAAGTTTGGCTGAATAGCCTGTTTACTGTGCTGGCCCTCAACATCTTGCCCATAAAATATTAATACATAATGCCGTCCCAAGCTCTCATAAGAGTGCTGATGGACGACATAACCTTCTTTTTGCAGACCATGTGCTCGTTTAGGATGTCTATATAGAGTTCGAACCAGCTCATGGCGCGAAAATAAAGACTCGTCCAATAGCTGCTGTTGCCAATAACAGCGTTTTGTTCCTAGTATCTCTTTATCAGCATTGTCTAGTACTTCTTCATCGAGCATCTCTATCATTTGGGTGCTTAGCTGCGACCACAGAGCTGCCGCTTGCGCCATATGCTGATGATACATCTGCGCAGTCGTGCTTTTGTTTTTGTAGGCAAGTGTCATAGCGACTAATGCAGGATTGGGCTCATCTTGCACCTCGTACTTGATGAGTGCATTATCTACTGCGATAGCGTCCGTAAACAAAGTAGGGCTATGTAAAAACTGAGTGACTAGATCTGCTTCTGATTCAAAGCTAGCGACATGATTACTGGCTGAATACTGTAATTGCCCTAAACGATAATGCAAAAATCGCCATAACTCGCATGATGCTTGTAGGCTTGCTAATATCGCCTGCCAGTCATGCCAGCTAAAAACTTGTAGCTGCTGCATACTGTCGCTCATATCCACCACCAAATCTTCCATAAAATAGCGGACACCAAAACCATGAGTGAGCCGTTTTAGGGATTGTCGTTGCTGGTCATTTATCTTAATTTTATTGATTTCTTCAGCTTTATCGGTGCGCTGAATATCAAAAACTAAAATATTATGGCTCATGTTGTCGTTATTTTTATGCTGAGCAAGATATATCTTATGCCATATGAGCGCGGCCTTTACTACCGTCATACGCGCAGCTTTAATATCGACCAGACTACTTTTAGCAGGCAAATACAATATGAGCTTAAGTAATGATAGGTTACCCAGTGGCAATTGATAGTGATATTGCTGAGCACGGTAACACGCGTCATATTTATGCTCAAGATGCTGCATATTGGTCAAAACAATATCTACAGCATCTTTCTGCAAATAGCAGGTCAACTCATTAACAAGACAATCATTATCAGATAGGGTAATAGATGAGTCAGACACAGTGTTAACCTTTTATTATCGAATGGACGCGTTGTATGGTAAGTTGCTATTGATGAGCATAACACTAGAGCATGTTGAATATTCGCAAATTCTTTTGCTATAACGACAGGCTACCAACGAAAAACTTAAAAAAATAAGCCTTATTAAATGCAGTCGCTTTCAGGGCAATGAGTTGTTATGATAATAGCAAAGTAGCATGATTTGCAGTCAAACTTATCGCTTATGGGCTGCCTTTGATTACATTTTTTAGAGACATTTTTTAGAGTCATTTATTAAAATTATTTAATGACCATCATATAATAAAAAGGATTGAACATTATGAAACGCTTTAAAGAGAAAACTGTCATTATAACAGGTGCAGATTCTGATATTGGTCGTGCAACGGCGCTTAGATTTGCACAAGAAGGGGCGAATTGTATAATCGTTGGTATTAATAACGATATTTTAGAATACATCTACGAGGATCTGCCACAGGATCATACATGGATCAATACAGGTAACCACCTTACCGTAACCAGTGATATTAATGATTTGACCCAAACGGCAAGATTAATAGAGCATGTACGCGATAAATATAAACATATTGATGTGATGGTCAATATAGATACTGCGGTCGGCATTCATCAGTCAGTTATTCCAGAACTGATAAAAACACAAGGCAATATCGTTAATGTGTCAACGCTAACGGAGATATCAGCAGACTGGAATATAGAGACCTATAAAGCTAGACAAAAGAATTTGACTGATGTTACAAAGAAGCTGGCATTAGAGAATATACCAAATAATGTACGTATTAATGCCGTATCTGCTGGATTGGTGGCAACGGATATCAGTCCAAATCCATTTATTACCCACTCTCCACTAGGGAAGACAGCGACACCGTTTGATGTAACTGCCGCTGTGATGTTTTTAGCCAGTGATGACGCTGCCATCATTACTGGTATGAATTTACCTGTCGATGGCGGGGTGAGTACGTTTAATAGCTAACTCAATGCTTAGTTTTTTAGCCATTCTTAAAACTCATCACCGCAAACAAAAGACCCCCTGACATTAATCTGTCAGGGGGTCTTAATATAATACAGATACTCATAACTCATTTAAAAACTTTATTCAGCTGAATGATTGATATCTTGTAATGGTTGAGATAAGCGCTCAGGATGTCTTGGCACCACCCCTTTATACTGAGCATAAATTTTTGGTAAATCCGCTTCGATATCACCACTAGGATAAACCAACGACATAAAGCGTATCTCTTTAGTTTTGTAATCCATCGCTACCGGCAAAATAGGTACACCAGCGCCCACTGCTAAATAATAAAAGCCAGATTTCCAAGTTTCAGTATATTGACGCGTGCCTTCTGGTGCTAAACCCAAAAATAGTGGCTTACCTGTTTTGAACTTATCAATACTTGCTTGCAGCACTGAGCCTTTATCACTACGATCAATGGGAATCACCCCTATCCAGCTTAATAGCTGAGCAAATACGGGCACTTTAAATAACGTATGCTTACCCATAATACTGATTTTCAAATCTAGGGCGAATAAACTGGGTATCGCATAAACCCCATCGATATTCGAGGTATGCGGCAGCGCTAAAACCACAGCTTGTGAGATATTTGGAATCTCTCCAACTGTACGCCAACCCGCAGCTTTTAGCATAGCTGAGGCAATCACTGGCGCAATTTTATTACCGCGTTTCGGGACTAAACTACCCAGCTGCTTTTTACTAAGCTTGGGCAATATTTTAGAGTTTACAGACTGAGAAGCAGCAGCTTTTGAGCGATTAAATAACTTTGATGTCATGACGGCACCACATAATAAAAGATACCTACATAATAACATTAAGCTTATACAACTAAATTGAATTTTATAGGCTTTTATTGCTTGCCAGCTTACCGGTTTATAAACTTATATAAATATATAGCTATTGACGGACATACTCATCAAGCCCATTAGGATATGTCAGCCAAATTGCCTTTATTCTCAAGCCAAACCTTGCGATCAGCAGCACGTTTTTTAGCCAACAGCATATCCATGACGCTATTAGTCAACACCATGTCATCCATATCTAGCTGAACTAAACGCCGAGTATCACGGTTCATGGTCGTCTCACGTAACTGCTCTGCACTCATTTCACCCAAGCCTTTAAAACGGGTAATCTGCGCTTTTTTATTGCCCGGCACATTGGCCAAAATGTGCTGAAGCTCAGGCTCATCTAACGCATAATGCACCTCTTTGCCCACGTCTACTCGATATAACGGCGGCATGGCGACAAATAAATGACCCGCATCCACTAGCGCAGGGAAATGCTTCACAAATAAAGCGCAGATGAGCGTGGCGATATGCAGACCATCAGAATCCGCATCCGCTAAGATACATACCTTGTCATACCGCAGCTCAGACAAATCGTCAGATGCCGGATCGACACCGATAGCAATGGCGATATCATGAATCTCTTGGCTCGATAACACCGTATCTGATGACACCTCCCACGTATTTAGAATTTTCCCACGCAAAGGTAATATCGCCTGATAATGACGGTCACGTGCTTGCTTAGCACTACCACCCGCAGAATCCCCTTCCACCAAAAATAGCTCAGCACCATCACGCAAATCACCACGACAGTCTGCCAACTTACCCGGCAATGCAGGACCTTGCGTGATTTTCTTACGGGCGACTTTTTTGGCAGACTTGAGACGACGTCCAGCTTTATTAATCGCCAGCTCTGCGATTTGAGTACCCATATCGGCATGCTGATTTAACCACAGACTAAAGGCATCTTTTGCCAATGTCTGTACTGCCCCAGCCGCTTCGCGGCTAGATAAGCGCTCTTTGGTTTGACCTGAAAACTGCGGTTCAGAAAATTTAAGCGACAGAATATAGTTCACCCCATCCCAGACATCTTCTGCCGTTAACTTGACACTCCGTGGTAGCAAATTATGAATATCGCAAAACTCACGTAAGGCCTCTAAGATACCAGTACGCAGTCCATTGACGTGCGTACCGCCCTGAGCCGTCGGGATAAGGTTCACATAGCTTTCTTGAATCGGCGTGCCACCATCAGGTAACCAAGACAAGGCAAAGGTAATAGCAGCACGTTCGCCCGCTTTCGCATCGTAATTATAATAAAACGGTGCTTCAGGTAAGGTTTCTAAACCATCCAACTGTTCGCTTAGATATTCGACCACTCCGTCAGTAAACTGCCAAACTACCTTTTCATTATTAATATCATCAACAAATTCAATCGTCAGCCCAGCTGCCAATACCGCTTTGGCTTTTAGATTGTGCTTGAGCTGTTTTACATTAAATTTAGGCGTATCAAAAAAGCGACCATCTGCCCAAAAATGCACTCTGGTACCACGTTTGCGTTTGTTTGAGCTGATTGCTTCAGTCAACGGCGTAACTGGTGCGCCATTTTCAAACGCCATATCAAACTGTGTACTATCACGCCATACCGTCACCTCAACACGTGTTGATAACGCATTGACGACAGAGATACCCACACCATGCAGACCGCCTGACACTTCATAATTAGAAGTCGAAAACTTCCCACCAGCATGTAAGCGAGTTAAAATCAGCTCAATGCCCGATTGATTGAATTCAGGATGAATATCAGTCGGCATACCACGCCCGTCATCTTCGACAGACAACGAGCCATCACTATGCAATTGCACCTTGATGGTTTTAGCATAACCCGCCAATGCCTCATCGACTGAGTTATCGATAACTTCTTGCGCCAAATGGTTTGGGCGGGTGGTGTCGGTATACATACCTGGACGACGACGTACTGGCTCAAGCCCTTCTAAAACTTCTAACGATTGCGCATTATATTGACTCACAAATGCATCCTTAACGATTCATGTCTGATTAATTCTATTCAACCATTATAACCAAAAATAGCGACGTTAAGGTTAATAGTCCATCGCTCACGTCATATAATGTCGCCTGTTTAGACTCATACTAAATCTTGTAGCATATTTATCACCATCGGCAACTGCTCACCAAAGTCACTAAACCGATGATCGCCACCCGCTTGTAAAATAACCGTACTCCCTTGCTGTTGATAAAAGGCTTTAGACAATTCAGGATTTAATAACTCATCGCCTTCTTTGATAAATACAGCAATTTTTTTAGGATAATGAATTTCTGATAACTGATGATCTGCAAACCATTGCAAATCCGCAGAAGTAATATCCCAACCGCCAGTAGTCGTATAGAGAATTTGGTTCTTTGGCAATTCATCTTCGCCTTGACCTTCATTACTATCATTATTTAAAAGTAAGTCATGAGCAAAGCGCTGTAATGTCACATGTGGCTGAGTACTAGGATTTAATAGTAAAGCCGCACAGCCTGTATGGTTGCTCACCAAGGTAGAAAAATAGCCACCCAATGAGCTACCAACGAATACAACTTTTGAGTCGCTGCCCCATTCCTCAACTAGACTTATCAGTTTATCGAACACGTCTTGTGGCGATTGATTCAAATCGGGACGCAGTACATTGATATCAGGATGATGATGCTGGCAGTATTTTTCTAATAGCATTCCCTTGGTAGAGTTCGCATCACTGTCCAGTCCATGGATATAAATCAAGTTCACGTATCATCTCACTTATTAATTTTGTTATGATTATCTTATATAGGCTAGTGACGCTAAGCATAGCACCCGCTAAACAAAAATAATAACAATAAAACGGCACACCATTAGTCAGTATTTGCGACATAATAATATTGTCATAATAGTTTTATGCAAGTCAAAGGAATGACGATAATAGCAATGGAGTCGCCATGAACCAACAGTTTGAGCTGTTTGAGATTGCCAATCCATGTATTGGTCTTTGCCAAAGCAATAAAAAAGGCTATTGCTTTGGTTGCCTGCGCAGCCGTCCTGAGCGTCAGTTATGGCATGACATGACGACAGAACAGCGTCGCGAGGTGCTACGACTAGTCTCTGGACGTAAGCTGCGTATAGAGCAAATGAGACAGCGTAAGGGCGAGCAGTTAGGATTTGATTTTGAAGAGGTTGGGGAGTTGTTTTGAGAAATAAAGATTGAGACACATTAACAAACATAATCTTAAATTTACTTCCTGAAGTTTAAAATTTTTAAACAACCTCAAGTAAACTAATATCTCTTCACATAACGATCATTTTTATGTGCTGTATCGAAATCTAAAACTTTAAGATCAGAGTAATCACCAGTAAAGTCAACTTTTAATAAGTCATCGCTATTAATACTCATACTATTAAACAGTTGTAGAAACCAATTGTCTAAATCAGTTCTGTTTTCTTTCATGTATAGGTGAGTAGATCTATTCACTATAAATGCTATGAAGTCAGCTAATTGCAGTAGAGGTTCTTTATGCGATGATTGAAATATACCTTGATACTTATTTGGATAATCATGAAAGACTTCATTACCAACTATAGTATTTGGTTTACCTAACCCTTCATCAATAAAAACATTCAAATCTTCTGAAGTATTTGAATAAAAAATTTTAATTTTAGTTATAGTCAGTCTTTTATAAATA
>NZ_DKHR01000029.1:0-68522 GCF_002453835.1 Psychrobacter sp. UBA6739 | reverse complement strand
CACTTTTATTTTGAACTAACTATACCTAGGTTGTCTGATTCAAAAACTATAGCCACATCTATGTCATAGTCCTTTCTATCATTTTGGACTATGGTATGCATTGCCATAGAGCCTTGCGTCCTAGATTCGGCAATCTTATAACTAGTATTATTTTCATTATTATATTTTTCTAAACCATTTTTCAATCTCTTTATATTCTTATCTCTTTTATCTCTCAATATATTTTTTTCTTGATCGGGCAGTTTTACATGATTATTGTAAAATTTTTTAAATTCTTTAGAACAATCGAACATAGCTGTATTTCCCTAATAATAAAGTAAATTCCTGTAATTATAATTCTAAGTATTAAATTTTTCTAAGTGTTTTAAAAATAACTTCATATTTTTTATTATGAATATGTTGGTGCTGACAAGCAAGAATATGTATATCTAATACGTCACCTGTTGTCGTACGTATTCAACTTAACCTAAACGCCTTCTACTCACCTAGAAGGCGTTTTTTTTACTTCACAACCTGTATAGACATATAAGTCGATATCCACCCTGCACTTTGCTTATTTTATACTTCTCATTTGCTATACTAACCCCACTTTATCGATTAAATACCACCTTATAAACCCCTCAAAAACAGCATGGTAGCCTTATGAAATTCTCAAAGTTCGGTCAAAAATTTACCCAACCCACTGGTATCTCGCAATTGATGGACGATCTAGGCGACGCGCTAAAAAGCGATCAGCCAGTCAACATGCTGGGTGGTGGTAACCCTGCCAAAATTGATGCCGTTAATGAGCTGTTTTTGGAGACGTATAAAGCGCTTGGCAATGATAACGATGCAGGAGAGGCCAATAGTAGCGCCATTATTAGTATGGCGAACTACTCTAATCCGCAAGGGGATTCGGCCTTTATCGATGCACTGGTTGGCTTCTTTAACCGTCATTATGATTGGAACATTACCTCAGAAAACATCGCCCTGACCAATGGCTCACAGAATGCATTTTTCTACCTGTTTAATCTATTTGGCGGTGCTTTCAGTGATAATAAGCTTGATGAGAACAACGAATCTATCGACAAATCCATTCTACTGCCATTGACCCCTGAGTATATCGGCTATAGCGACGTGCATGTCGAAGGTCAGCATTTCGCAGCGGTATTGCCACATATCGATGAAGTGACTCATGATGGTGTGGACGGCTTCTTTAAATACCGTGTCGATTTTGACGCATTAGAGAACTTGCCAGCGCTGAAAGAAGGTCGTATCGGTGCGATTTGCTGTTCACGCCCGACCAACCCGACGGGCAACGTGCTGACCGATGAAGAAATGGCACATTTGGCCAAGATTGCCAAACGTTATGACATACCGCTTATCATCGATAATGCCTACGGTATGCCCTTCCCTAACATCATCTATTCAGACGCGCATTTGACGTGGGATGACAATACGATTCTGTGCTTTAGCCTGTCTAAAATCGGCCTGCCCGGTATGCGTACGGGTATTATCGTAGCCGATGCGAAAGTGATTGAAGCGGTCAGCGCGATGAATGCGGTGGTGAATTTAGCACCGACACGCTTTGGTGCAGCGATTGCCACGCCATTGGTAGAAAATGATCGTATCAAGCAGTTAGCCGATAATGAGATTAAACCGTTTTATCAAAAGCAGGCGACCCTTGCCGTGAAGCTGTTAAAAGAAGCTTTGGGCGATTATCCGTTGATGATTCATAAGCCTGAAGGCGCGATATTCTTATGGTTATGGTTTAAAGACTTGCCGATTACCACCGTTGAGCTGTATGAGATTTTAAAAGAAAAAGGCACACTCATTGTACCAAGTCAGTATTTCTTTCCTGGTGTCGATGTCAGCGATTATCAGCATGCACATGAGTGTATTCGTATGAGTATCGCGGCTGATGAGCAGACGCTAACCGATGGTATTGCAGCGATTGGTGAAGTGGTGCGTGAGTTATATGATGGTCGGTAGGATTTGCAAGTGAGCTGAGAATTATAGTTAGATCTAGTGTAAAAGTATTCGAAAGTCTCTACGCCAGTTACAGCCATCACATTATTTTAGGAATAATTAAATGAGACTTATGTCAGCTATAGTCTTACTTCTAATGTCTGGTTGTAGCGCTGTACATTCCGATGACGCCAACTATAAAGTTTTGATTCATGGCAATGAGGAATGCAACTATGACTATGGTGTAGAAGACTTTTGCGACGAATATAATCAAATATCCTATAAAAATACTGACAAGACTGTCAATTTTGATAAAGATAAAGTTTTAGTGTTTCCGGAAGATAACTTTGGTTATTTAGTTGTTATAAACCCAGAAACTCAAATAGCTTATCCTTTTGGATACTTAGTTAATTATAAAAAACTAATTTTTTCTAAAAATTCTAACGAATTCTGTATAGAGGGAGATATCTCCGCTTATCGTGATGAGGATAGTGGATACTTCTGTTTTGAGTTTACTGAAAACAACTTTGAACGTATTTACGATGCTACTCGCTAGTATTTAGCCTAACAATTATAAATCCACCTTTATCCTAATATATTGGAATTTATCATTGAGGCGCCCATCTTCTTCCCAAAAATTAAGGCTATGGGTAACCGCTAGATACAGGTAGCCATCTCTTGCCCAAAATATGTCTCTTGGCTCCTCCATAGGCATCCAATGCCTAAAGCCTGCACCCATAATCGGGATGATGTCTGTTCCCTTAATTCTATACAGCTCTAGATCGGTGTATTGCTCATATGGGTTGGTATAGGCTGAGATGATATATTTTTTATTGGGCGAGATATGAGGATAATCTATAAACGTCTGCGTCGTCTCACCCGAATTTTTATCAATCATCTTATAGTCACCGCTTTCCCAGTAACCTCCACTGACCAAATACTGATTTAACGGGGCAATCTGACCTACGTACTCAAAAATCTGATACCCATCATTATCTACATTCTTATCAGTGAACCTTACTACCTTGCCAGCGGTTGCAATTGATAGAACACCATTTCTCTTCTTAATACTTTTATCTTTTGATAGAAAATCAACGGCAAGTGGACGTTTCTTCTCAAACAAAGCCTTATCAATTAGCTCTATTTTTAGGTAATCGTTAAGTGCTTTGCCATTTTCAAAAGTCTCGTAGTCTTCGCCAATGGATAGATATGCTAGTATGTTTAAATCTTCAGCAGTCAATACCACCTTATCAAAAGTACCAACATCACTTTTTTTGATATAGACTTTCTCCTCTTGATTAGCAGAGACGTGTCGACCCTCATCATCTTCATATTCCCTATGTACCATCGCTTTGATACCGTACCACTCTTTATTGTCTTCAATGACTTCTAATTTCTCACCAAAGGCATAGTTTTTCACCTTTCGAGCAGCACCACTTGGTAACTGACGTGCGATTGCCCCATCTTTTGCTGTCACGTAAACTTGCTTCAATACAGTCGTATCATCGTAGTCAATCTCGATACCATCACGATTGTACTGTGCCAAAAGTGCTGCTGATATGGGTTTATTGAGGTCAATGATGACGTTTTGACTCGCCACTGCTGAATGATAGCTAAACGTCGTTAGACATAGAACGATAGAAGAAAAAATATGAGTAGGTATTTTAAATGAAGGCATAATATGGACTGCTATATATTTTATATTATGAATTTTACACCATAAAATCCTACTTAAGTTCATTTTATCAACACTTGAAATACAATCACTTCGGAATATTAACGCTGCTTTAACAGCTTAGTTGGAGGATTGGACGCACGAAAGATCTTCGTCCATTTATTCAAGGCATAAAGTACATAAGGCAGCAGGCAGGTATTGATCAAATCGCGGAGGCTTGCGACCAGCTGTTCGTGGCTTAAGCCAGCCATGCCTGATGCTTCAATCGTATTTCGATTATCTAAATACTCGCCCAATAAGGCAATGCCCGTCACGACGACTAAAGCCATGAATGATCTGATGCTTTGGTTTTTAATGATAGGACGCAGCACAAGCAAACACAAAAGATAGATGCCGACGCCGACATAGATATGTAAGGCGTCTTTGGCAAGGCCAGATACTTCAATAATATTGATTTTAAAAGCGGTGAAATCCACTGAGATATTCCAAATATAAGCAAGTAGAAAACGACTGAGAGTATCACTAAACCATGACGGCTAAACTATAATAGCTAAAGAGTGGCAGCTACAAAGTGATGGCTGAGCATAAAAAAGGCAGATTATACAATTGATAATCTACCTTCTACTAAATTAAATATTCACTTCACATTTATCGTCTATTTACACATTCCACTCGACGAAATTTTTCAACAACTGCAAGCCAGCAGTATGACTTTTTTCTGGGTGGAACTGGGTGGCAAATAAATTGTCTTGGATGACACTGGCACAAAACGGTTGACCATAGTCACATACCGCCGCCACTTGTGAGCTATTAGTAGGCTCGCAGTAGTAGCTATGCACAAAGTAAAAGTGCGCGTTGTCCTCGATACCATGCCACAATGGGTGGTCAAAATCCATGCCGCTGATGGTATTCCAGCCCATGTGCGGTACCTTAATCGTAGTGCCCTGCTGATCCTTCCACATAGGGTCAAACGCCTCTACATTGCCCTTTAAGATGCCAAGACAGTCTGTACCACCATTTTCAGCGGACTGCTCAAACAATGCCTGCATTCCCACACAAATAGCCATAACAGGCTTATTAAACACCGCATGGCGTATGACGTCATCAATCCCTGCTTCATGCATGCCAGCGATACAGTCACGCATAGCACCGACACCGGGGAAGACAATCTTATCTGCCGCAGCGACAACCTTAGGATCATTGGTGATAGAGACTTCTGCCCCTACCACTGACAAGGCTTTACTGGCGGAATGCAAATTACCCATGCCATAATCTAGTAGCGCTACTTTGGTTACTTTAGCCATTAAAACGCCTCTTTAGTCGATGGCAGCGTATTAAGTGCACGCTCATCATATTCGCACGCCATACGTAACGCACGAGCAAACGCTTTAAAGGTAGATTCGATTTGATGATGGCTGTTTTTACCTTTTAAATTGTCTAAATGCACCGTCATCCAAGAATGGTTCACAAAACCATAAAAGAATTCACTAAACAGGTCAACATCGAAATTACCGACATGCGAACGGGTAAATGGAATGTCCATGTGTAAACCCGGACGTCCTGATAGATCGACGACAGCGCGGGTTAATGCCTCATCAAGCGGTGCATAAAAATGCCCATAACGACGAATGCCTTTTTTGTCGCCCAATGCCTTGTTAAATGCTTGTCCAAGGGTAATACCAGTGTCTTCAACGCTATGATGGTCATCGATAAAGGTATCACCGTTGCATTTAATCTCTAAGTCAAACAAGCCGTGACGCTTGATTTGATCAATCATATGGTCCAAAAACGGCACGCCAGTATCCACCGTGCCTTTACCTGTGCCATCAAGGTTTACGGTACAAGTGATTTGCGTCTCAGCTGTATTACGTTCGACAGTCGCGATACGCTCAGGGCGACCATGTAGATTTAGGTTTTTTGGTGCATTTTGCTCAGGTGTATCAGCAGTCGTCATTGCATTGGCTGTCATGGCTACTCTCTATCAGTTTTTTATCAGTGAAAAGCGGTCAATAAATAAGGCAAAACATGTTTAAATATTTTACTAGTGTCTGGGTCAGCGCTAGCAAAAAATGTATTAGAAAATGATATATACAAAAGATATCAAGGTATTAGGGTTTGTACGTACTAAATATCATCTAGCCTCATCATAGCAAACCCTAACATTTACTGCCACGACCAAGCGGCAAACCATGCACAAAATTACCTCATTCTGCTAAAATAGTGTGTTCAGTATTATTAATCATGATTTGCACTGACTTTTAGATATCATATTCTACAGCCTACTTTCTATGACTTTTTGCCGTGTTATAACTTTGTGCTGTGTCATACTGCTACTTTATACGATAAAAACCCTTTGCTTATAGGAACTGCTATGCCTTTAGAAGCGATCGCCATTAATAGCTTGGATACACCACTTATCAGAAAACCTGCGCGCGACAATGAGCTAGCAGAGCGCTTGCAGGCATTATATGATAGCGATGACGCGCAGCCTGATGGTATCGAGGTATTAAATATCGTTGAGCAGGGTTTTAAGCGCGGGCAATGTCTGTATGTCGGTATGTTCAATGACAAACCTATCGCTGCTGTTGCCTGTTTTGATGATGGGCAAACCGACGCCAAGCGTCTGCAATATTTAACGGTACATCAGCAAAATCGCGGTCGCGCTATCGATGCTAAGTTTATCAAACTAGTCTATGATGCCGAGGTAAAAAAAGGCGTACGTCAATTTGTCCCTGCCGATGCGGATATCCATCGTATTATGAGCGAGTATGATTTACTGCGTGTTAAAGACTAAATCGAGAGCAAAAACAGTTAATTTTGCCAATATTTGATTATTTATCGTCTTTTATCTTCTATTATGCAAAAACTACTTGACAGCAACGCCTATATTTAGTTTAATAGCGCCTCAACGAAGACGGCTCGATAGCTCAGTCGGTAGAGCAACGGATTGAAAATCCGTGTGTCGGCAGTTCGAACCTGCCTCGAGCCACCATTCGTTAAAGAATTCTAAAAAGCTCCGAACAGCAATGTTCGGGGCTTTTTTTATGCTTATATCCCGTTCTGAAATAAGTCTAATAGCTTATGACAAACGTCTTCTTAATAACACCTCGCAACGTTCACGCGAGTCTAAGTCATAAACCGTCGCGCGGTAATCGATACCATGACGCCCTTCAAAAAATATCACTCTATCGCCCACTGCTAAAAAGCAAGAAGTGCGCGCATCATAAATGAAACCATCAATCACGAACGCCAAATCACGATCTATCTCGCGTACCGTATAAGTTTCTCCTTGCGGAATCAACCGCTCAAACCATGCGCTATGGGCAGCATTGGTGCTTAATACGCTGATGAGCAGCAGCACCGATATCATAAATATACTTTTTAACGACATCGTAACAGTCGAGCCAGCTAGACTGATGCTATTGAGGATGTTTTTATTAACTGTCATAACTTTAACCTACTCAGACCTGCTCAATGATTAATTCTATTCGCCATTCTTCTCATGCTAAACGCTTACTGTCACGGTTGCATAACATTTTTGTGCTGTTTTTTAGACAGCGGCGCTCAGTATACTCGATAGTATTGATAATGATAAATTTGACAGATGACGAATACTAATAGGGAAAAGCGATGAGAGCGTTCGATTACGATTTGGATTATAAAAACCTAGATTTGCGCGCGCAGCCAGAGCTGTATCGGGTCGGGCGCGGCGAGCAAGGCGTTTTATTGGTAGAGCCGTATAAGTCTGAAATCCTGCCACACTGGCGCTTTGCGACCCCTGATATTGCGCTTGAGAGCAGCGAGACAATTTATCAGCTGTTTTTAGATTATCTGGCGGCCGATGACTTTGTCGGTGCAGATATGGCGCGCAAATTTATTCAAATGGGCTATACCCGCGCCCGTCGTTACGCCAATCACAAAGGCGGCAAAAAGTATAAAGGTGCTGTTCCCGATGATAAAAAAGGTCAGAGCGGCGCACATGGTCGCGAAGAGTTGCCACGACAAATCGAAGACCCAATCAAAGCAGAGTCAGCGCGCATATTTAAACAAAAATGGGACGAGTGCCGAGAGAACAAAGATTATTTAAGAATGAAAAAAGAACATCGCGAACGTTATAAAGAGGTTGAATAATCATAAAACATATCAATAAAACATTAACCTTAGTCTGAAAAGATAGAAATATCTATAATGACAGACTGTTAAATAATTGAATTCATGATTTGCTGTGCTAAGGTAATGAGGGCTTGGAGCTAATACTCCAAAAAAGTATCAAATTGATAGCGTGGGCAAATAATAATGACTGTAGATATTAAGCAACTTTTGATTTTTGATTTTGATGGTACTTTAATTGATAGTGTGCCAGATTTGGCTGATGCGACTAATGCGATGTTAGCTACTCTGGGCAAAGAGACGTACCCTATCGAGACCATACGAAACTGGATAGGTAACGGCTCAAGATTGCTGGTAGAGCGCGCACTAGTAGGTAAGGTAGACGTGTTAGAAGGCGAATTGACGGTCGAGGAAGCCAATCACGCAGAGCACCTGTTTTTTGAGGCTTATAAAAATCTCAGTGGTAGCAAAACCGTTGCTTACCCAGATGTCGATAGCGGACTAAAAAAGCTCAAAGCAGCAGGATTTACGCTGGCGCTAGTGACCAATAAACCGATTCGTTTTGTACCGAAAATATTGCAATCCTTTGGCTGGCAGGACTTATTCAGTGAAGTATTAGGCGGTGATAGTCTCTCAACTAAAAAGCCTGATCCAGCACCGCTACTGCATGTCTGTAAAGCGTTGAACGTCACTTCAGAACAAGCTGTGATGATTGGCGATTCTAAAAACGATATCTTAGCCGGACAAAATGCTAATATGGATACTTTCGGGCTGTCTTATGGTTATAATTATGGACAAGATATCCGTGAGTTAAACCCTACCGAAGCCTTTGATGATTTTGCGGCATTAGTAGAATATATTTTCAAAAATTATAAGATAGACAGCTAAAATTTGAACATTAGAATGATTCATTTAAGCCATTCTTTGAAATCATTATTTGCTTCGATAACTCAGTGCCTCAGACAGATGAGCGCTTGTAATATCGATACTGTCAGCCAAATCAGCAATGGTACGCGCCACTCGCAATACTCGATGATAACCGCGTGCCGATAAGTTTAGACGCTGCTGAGCGAGCTGTAATAGTTGCTGTTCGCCCTCTCCTAGTTGGATATATTTATCAATCTCGCTAGGGCTAAGCTCATTATTGACCTTTTGTTGCCGCTGCATCTGATGTTTATGTGCGGCAATAACTCGAACGCGCACTTGTTCGGAGGTTTCGCCAGCTTGAGCATTTTGCAAGTCGGCAATTGGCAGCGCAGGTACAGTGATATGCAAATCAATGCGATCAAGCAGTGGACCTGATAGTTTATCTTGGTAACGTTTAATCTGCTCAGGTCGACAGCGACAACGCCCTGAGGTATCGCCATCATAGCCGCATGGACATGGATTCATGGCAGCGACCAATTGGAAATTTGCCGGAAAAGTCATCTGCGAGTTGGCACGGCTAATAGTGATTTGCTTGGCTTCTAATGGCTGACGCAATACCTCAAGCACGCTCCGATCAAACTCTGGCAATTCGTCAAGGAATAATACGCCTTTATTGGCAAGGGTAATTTCACCCGGTTTTGGTCGTGAGCCACCACCCACCAAAGCCACGGCTGATATAGTGTGATGAACTTGCCTAAATGGTCTTGTCCCATAATCGTAATCGCTGTCTGCCACTGAATAAGTACTGGCAACCTCTAATGCATCTTCATCACTTAAATCCGGCAATATGGTCGGCAGCCGTGACGCCATTAACGTCTTACCTGAGCCGGGTGGCCCTGTAAATAACAGCGAATGACCACCAGCAGCGGCAATCTCTAGCGCGCGCCGTGCATGATGCTGTCCTTTGACATCGGCCAAATCCACTTGATAGCCAACATGCTGCTGCGCTGGACTGGGTTGTACAACGTCCAAAGATTCATAGGCTGCGCTTGGATTGGCTAACGACTGTAAGTGGTCACAAACTGTCTTTAAGCTTTGCGCGGCTAGTATCGTCACGCCATCCACACGGCTAGCCTCAGCACCATTATCAATCGGTACGATAAGCTGCGGTAGTTTTGACTGCGGTTCGCTCAGCTCTTGTTCAGTGATATTTGCTACCTGCAATACTTTGGACGCCAGCGCCTCAGCTTTGATCGCTCGTGCCACCGCTAAGCTGCCTGTCACTTGCCGTAAATTCCCATTGAGCGCTAACTCACCGATAAACTCAAACCCTGATAATACTTCTGGATCCAATTGATCACTGGCTGCCAAGATTCCGATGGCAATCGGTAAATCAAGACGCGCGCCATCTTTAGGCAAATCAGCGGGGGCTAAATTGATAGTGAGACGACGATTAGGAAATTGAAAGCCAGAGTTCAAAATCGCAGAGCGTACACGGTCTTTGCTCTCACGTACCGCCGCCTCCGGCAAACCGACAATGGTCAATGCTGGCAACCCTTGTGACAGATGCACTTCAATAATGACCTTGGGCGCATGCAGTCCGACGACTGAACGAGTATAGACTTGGGCAAACGACATCAGCATTTTCCTAATATAGGGAATAATTGATAATAGAGCATTATGTATCAGTGCGCAAATGTCGTGTTTTCTTGTCTAATTTTATTTACTAGCATAATTATCAACAGTTGTTATATGATAAACGGATGCTCTTTCGCTCAGTCTTATTCAGCTATGCTGCCCCAAAGATTATCACGCCTGTTAACCACGTTATTAACGTATTGGGTAGTTTTAATCGCGCTATAAAGCACTAAAGATTAGCAAGAGTATTGGCAATAAAAGGATTTTATTGATCATATAAAGTTTGCTGGCGGTTTTTTGCTGTAGATTTATATAACACCTACTTTATATAACACCTACTACCATGGACGGATAAGCTTATGAGCATAAAGATGCATAATCGGCGTGTGCCCACACTCACGCTACTGGCAGTAGCAGTCTCTTTAGGACTATTCGGCTGCTCAGACAGCGATAATAATTTCAATGACGATGATGTCATATCCCCTTCCACTAATTATGAAGCCGATATTCAGCGTACTGAGTTCGGTATACCGCACATCACCGCAAAGGATTACAAAGGCCTTGGTTATGGCGTCGGTTATGCATTCGCAGAAGATAACTTCTGCTCACTAGCACGTGAAGTTGTAGTCGCTAGCGGTCAGAGTATGCTGTATCTAGGCGCTGACGGTAATTTGGCTAGCGATGCTTTTTATACGTGGTACAACACTGACAAGCGAAAAGCTGAATTTTTAGCAGCTCAAGACCCTGAAGTCATTGATGCTGTGACAGGTTATGCAGCAGGCTATAGCCGTTATTTACGTGACAAAGGCGTGGCTAATATCGATCCTGCTTGTGCCAATGCTGAATGGGTACGCGAGATTACTCTCGATGATTTATTGACGGTCTACGGTAAAGCCAATCTACGTGGTGGCTTATCTAATTTTGTCGGTCCCATTGTAGCAGCGGCACCGCCCTCTATTTCTGGCATTCAGGATAGCTCAAGAATGCGTAGTGTTCCAGTCGCAAACCCTGTCGTAGAGTCAGCACCTGCATTCAATATGGATACGATTAATGCGATGAGTGGCGGTAGTAATGCCTATGCCTTTGGCAAGGAGGTGACTGGTACTAATAGCGGGGTCATGTATGGCAATCCGCATGAGCCATGGGATGGCGTCCAACGTTTCTATCAATTTCACTTAACGATGCCAGGTGAGCTGGATGTGATGGGCGCGGCTCAACAAGGTCAGCCTTTCCCTAACATCGGTTTTAATAAAGACGTGGCTTGGAGCCATACCGTATCCACTGCCAAACGTTTTACGCTTTATCAGCTGAGCTTAGTTGATGGAGATCCTCTCAAATACAATTATACTAATAGCGCTGGTGTGACTGAGCAGCGCGATATCGAAACCGTTCCTGTCACTATTCAGCTACCAAATAATCAGACGCAGGTTCACAATATTTATGTCTCACAATATGGACCTATGTTAGCGGTCAATTTGCTCAATGTTCAATTACCAGCATGGGGCGCTAATAATCTAGCTTACACTATCCGTGATGCCGCCTCTGAAAACCCAAGAGCGCTCAATCAGTGGCGTAGTATGAATAAGGCTACGAGCGTTGAGGACTTAGTCGATAGAATGCAAAGCGTCCTTGGTCTTGGGTTTGTTAATACTATTGCTACCGACCGTAATGGTAAGGCACTCTATGCTGACATCTCAACCGTACCGAATATGACCAAAGCTAAGCTTGAAGCTTGTAGTAGTGCTGCATCTGGCCCCTTCCTTGGTGCTTTAATTGCCTCTGACTTGCCAGCACTGAATGGTAGTACCGCTGCCTGTGAATGGGGAGTTGATACAGACTCACCGCAAGCAGGAATCTTTGGGCGCTCAAACTTACCTTTCTTGATCCGCGATGATTATGTTGCTAACTCGAACGATAGCTATTGGTTAAGTAATTTAGAGCAACCACTGACTGGATTTTCACCGCTCCTACGTCGTCGTTTAACCCCCTTCTTAGGTGCTAGTCCAGCAGATGGTGTTCCATTGCTTATGCGCTCACGTATGGGACTGGTTCAAATACAAGATCGATTCAGTAATAAAGATAACTTGGGCGGTACTAACTTCAATTTAAACAATATGCAAGAGGTCGTCTATGGTAACCGCAGTTATGTCGCTGAGTTGGTACTCGACGACGTATTAGCAGATTGTCGAGCGAATGCTAGCATGCCTTTGACGGGTGGCTCTACTATTGATGCAACCAATGCTTGTAATATCTTGAGTAATTGGGATCGTCGTAATAATTTAGATAGTAAAGGCGCTCATGTCTTTAGAGAGTTTTGGCGTAATGTGGATTTCAATGAAACGACGGATACGATATTCAGTGTTAAATTTGATGCAAAAGACCCAGTCAATACGCCTCGTGGTTTAATTATTAGTGCGGATACACGTACTGCTTTAGGAGATTCCATTAAGTTCTTCCAAGATAAAAACATCGCTCTTGATGCGTCTTTATCTGATTTGCAGTATATCGTTGATGCTAGTAAAAACGATGAGCGTATTGCTATGCATGGTGGTTTTGGTCGTGAAGGTGTATTCAATGTTGCAGAAACGAGAGGCACAAGCGCTAATGATGGCGCAAACTACCTCATTAATTTTGGTCCGACATATATGCAAAGCGTTACCTTTGATAGCGCTGGCCCTGTAGCAGAAGCCTTATTAGGTTACTCGCAAGCTTCTGATACTACTCGACCGTTCCATCGTGACCAGAGTCGTCGCTACTCAGCTAAAGAATGGATTCGTTTACCCTTCAATGCTAATGACGTTAGCAAGCAAGCCGTTGGCAATAAAATCCAGCTGAAAGAATAAGTTTGACGTAACTTAAATTAATGATAGCTTAAATTAGTGATAGCTTAAATTAGTGATAGCTTAAATTAGTGATAAAAAGACCTCAGATATATGCTGAGGTCTTTTTACTTTATGGAAGCAGTTTGTTTGAATATCGTCGATTCATCATGATGCCAGCACTTAGCCAGCTAACCGCAAGAGGGGTGTGAGTATCATTGCCAAAACCACATGGACTTATCATAAACAGTTTGTATATAAGAAAACTCGCCGACCACCCCACTGCAAACAAGGATTTGTTATACTAGTGCTTATTGATAGCTATAAACTTAGCAGCATATAGCGCTGTGAAAATTATTATTGATAACAAAGTTATTATGGTTATTAACCATCTATCAAACACCTACTGGCTTTCAGATATTTGGTCGTTAGAGATGTAAGAACAGTAATACTCAAGGTCAAAACGAGGAGTACCGCATGACAGAACATTCAGAATCAAATACTCAGCAACCTTACAATCGTGCAGGAGAGCAACCGACCACGACACGCCCTGTTATGCAATCAGAAAGTCCTTATGCAAGTACGCGTGGCAGTATGATGAGTAAGCAGCTACCTGCCTTTGATGAAGCTATTATTAATAAATACAATCGTTCAGGACCACGTTATACCTCCTATCCGACCGCTTTAGAGTTCTCACCTATCTCTGTTGGTCTTGAGTCAAAGATCCTTCAAAACCGTGAAGCTCGTGCACCACTGTCTTTATATTTTCATATTCCATTCTGTCGTCACCTCTGCTATTACTGCGCTTGCAATAAAATTATCACCAAGAAAAATAGCGACTCAGGCGATTATTTGCAGTATTTAATCGCTGAGATTAAGCACAAACGCCGCCTTCTACCTGTCCCAGAAGGTAGTAGCAAACCCCTCGTTAAACAGCTGCATTTGGGTGGGGGTACGCCAACATTTTTGCGTGATGAAGAAATGGTTCAACTGTGGGAGTTTTTACAAACTCAGTTTGAATTCTTACCTGAAGACAAAGGCGATTACTCTATTGAAATTGACCCACGTGAGCTGAGTGGCGAGACGTTAAAAGTATTGCGTAACCTTGGCTTTAACCGTGTCAGTTTAGGTGTACAAGACCTTGATGAAACAGTACAAATCGCCGTCAACCGTGTACATTCAGCAGAGCTCATTGAAAATGTGTTAAATGAGGCGCGGGATCTAGGTTTTCACTCTATCAATATCGACCTGATTTATGGTTTACCGCATCAAACACCCGCAACCTTGGATAAAACGGTGCGCCGTATCATCGAGATGTCGCCGGATCGCTTGTCAGTATTTAATTACGCACACTTGCCAGAACGTTTTAAAGCCCAGCGCCAGATTAAAGAAGCCGATTTGCCAGATCCAGCGGCCAAGCTTACGATGCTTGGTAATACCATCAATACGCTGACCGAAGCTGGCTATCAATATATCGGTATTGATCACTTCGCCAAGCCTGATGATGAATTAGCCGTGGCGCAGCGTGAGGGCAAACTGCATCGTAACTTTCAAGGTTATACCATCATGGGCGATTGTGATTTATTGGGCTTCGGCGTCTCCTCTATCAGTCAAATTGCCAATGCCAATACCCGCTATATTTTGCAAAATGATACAGATTTATCAGTTTATCAAGCGAGCATCGATGCTGCACAAAGTAACTCGGCTGCCATGCCTGCGGTAAAAGTCATCAAAACATCCATCAAAGATCGCTTGCGTGAATATGTGATTATGAATCTACTCTGTCACGACTATATCGATTTTAAAGACGTCAATCAAAAATTTGGTATTGATGCCATCACTTACTTTATCAATGAGATTCAACAGCTTGGCGCCATGCAAGAAGACAAGCTCATCGATATGGACGCGGCTGGTATTCGCGTGCTACCAAAAGGTCGATTATTAGGTCGTAACGTCGCCATGGTATTTGATGAATATCTTGAGAAAAAACATAAGAACCGTTTCTCAAAAGTTATTTGATTGAGTGATTCCATACATTAAAAGCAGTCATAAAAAAGACCTTATTCGAGGTCTTTTTTATGGTGTTTAATAAAGCTGATGATTGACGAAAAATACCTCTAGGGCGTGTCCTCATTTCAAAAATGGTGATAAAAATGAGATAAATTGCAGTCAAACGAGGAAAATAGCGCAGATAATATCGGGATATTAACCAGCTATTTAACGATGTTTGGCAAAATTTAGCCATTTTTAGCCCGTTTAGATATGATAAATTGAATTGAGGACATGCCCTAGCCTACTCAGTAGCCATCACCGCATTCAGAAGGCTTCACCATATATAGCCTATTTGCATCTTCTATTGTTTTTTCACTGTCCAAATATTTCTGCTCAATTGTGCTTTTAGCGTTGGTAATCATTGAATCCGTCATCGCAAAGTCATCGTCGTTTAGTAGACCCAATGAGCCGTCTTGACGCAACCACAAACCTTCTAACTTATCATGTGGATATTCTACAGTTGCGAGAACGTCGACGACCAAGGTTTTCTTGACTGGTTTGATTGCCAATTCCTTCAGCAATTGCCAATTTTCTTCATCTGCTGCAATAAGCTGCTCAAGCGTTTGTCCATTGATCGTTAAACCCAATACATGATCTTGCTTGATATTATCTGTATTTAAAATATTCTCAATATCAGTCGCCTGCGAGAGGTCAATTTTATAAATGAGCTTTTGCGCAGACTGGTCTTGTAGCGGAAACTTGCGATCATGTTCAATCAAATAAAACTCGTGATTGTTAATCGCAACGATACCCGAAGTCACATGGTGAGCATGATCGAGACGATACAAATACTGTGCTATTTGACCAGAGTATAGATTGATAGTGACGATGCGCGTCAAACTAGAGACACGACCTGACTGATCAGGGTTGTCCATAGAAGACTCCATAATACCCACCAGTGTGCTCTGATCTGGAGTAATCGTTAATGCTTCCATACCGCGATTTGCACGACGTTTGGTAAATTCTGCTGGTAGTAAAATCGGCTGACCATTAACAATTACATTATTGCGCTCATCGCTCGCAAAGGCATTGATACGCTCAATCTCCACCCCCTGCGCATTATAATGAACCAAATGAGGACCATACTCATCACTGATCCAAAAACTACCATCTGTGAGCGCAGCAAGACCTTCAGGATCTAAACCATTGATATCGTTTTTGATAGGATTGGTCACTGCATCAAAAGGTAGGTTGGGATTCATGGTCATCGGCTGACCGTCGACATCGTAAGGGACTTCATTAGTTCCGCCGAGTGCTTGTGGATTCGGTAGCCCAGAGATAGGATTGCCATTTTCGTCTTTTAGCAGTATCTCTTTGATCTTAATAATTTGCCCAGTTGCTTGTAGCTCAAACAGTCCGATGCGCGGTGTATAGTCAGGTACTAAAAACTGTTTACCTTTGCCTGCACTACCTTCGAACTCCGCATTGGGACCGCGATCGGTGAGCACATAAAATTGATTGGCATTGGTTGGATGAGCCGCTGCATCTGAGCCAAAACCACCCCCTCTAATCTCAAGCTTCCTCTCAGGATACGCAGCATTGACATGCGTATCATCGAGCACGGTATAAGGCAGTGCCGTGCCTTGGATGAAGCCTTTTATTTGAATGATTTCTGTATTAATATTTTGTATCGTCATTTTTTATCCCTGATATATATTCTATTCTTGTTAAACGAACCATATGAGTAATTTATTAGATGTAGCATTCAGCACAATTGACAGTCGAAAAAATAGCCAGCGCCCAATAAGCTCACTGACCATTTTAAGAGTTAATGCTATAACACATGGCTACACATTACTTATTAAACCTTAAGCTTGTCACCCACCATACCTTTGATGGTACTTAAAATATCAGCAGGTAATACCACCATTTTGGCATTGTCAGACTCTGCCAGCTCACGAATCGCCTTAATATATTGCTCACCAAGTAAGTAGACAATAGGCATCTCTTCCTCGCCCATTGCATTAGTAATCAAGCGAATAGACTCTTCAGAACCTCTCGCCAATACCACTTGTGCTTCGGCATCACGACGTGACGCCTCTAAACGTCCATCTGCCTCTAAGATCGCCGCTTGCTTTTGACCATCAGCACGAGTCACTGTCGCACGGCGTAGACGCTCTGCCGCCGCCTGCTCTTCCATTGATGCTTGCATCGTTTGCGATGGATTAATATCTTGAATTTCTACTGTCTTTAGGGTGATCCCCCAGTCCGCAATATCTTCTGATATCGCATGCTTTAGCTTCATTTTGATTTCATCACGGCTAGACAATGCACTATCAAGATCCATCTCACCAATAATTGAACGTAGTGACGTCTGCACCAAATTACGAATACCATATTCATAATCTTCAATGCCATAAACGGCCTTATCTGGGCGCACGATATTAATATAAGCCACGGCGTTGGCAATAATAACAACGTTGTCTCGCGTAATGACCTCTTGTGAGGGAATATCAAGAACAATGTCTTTGGTCGTCACTTTATAAGCGACATCATCAACGAAAGGAATAATAAGGTTGAGACCCGGCTCTAGTGTTTGGCTATATTTGCCCAGTCGCTGCACCACCCACTTATAACCTTGTGGCACGATTCGAACGCCTTTGAAAACCGTAAAGACAACCAGTGCAACCAAAACCACCATGACAATGCTGAAGCTTTCCATAATTCTTCCCTATTATTATAATTGCATGTCTTTATTAATCGCTGCCTTCGATTTCATACTGCTTACGATAAGCTCATTACCGACAATATCGGTCACCACCACTCGATCGCCGACTGCCACTGGCTCACCCGTAGTGCGGCACATCCACTCCGCTGCCCCAACAATAGGAACACTGAATCTGACGGTGCCCGCTCTATCTGGCTGCGGCTGGACGATAATCATGCCCGTTTCACCAACGATAACACTACCACCCAAGCCTGCTTTGGTGCGATCTACTGATAAGGGTTTAATAAACTTGAACCATGCCAGCAAGAATATGGCAGAAAGCACCAACCAAATAATAATTTGCACAGAGACAGAAATAGGTAATAGCCATGAAAGCGCGGCAACGATGATGGCAGCGGCACCAAACCAAAGGCTGGCGAATGTCGGCACAAACATCTCAATGATCAGCAATATAAAACCTAAGACTAACCAGTGCCAAGGTTCAATCATCCACAGCATCTCCATCATCACTACATTCCCTATCTTTATCATTCTAACTTTTAATGTAGCACATTTTTGGTATTAATAATTTCTTAAAAATCATCAATATATGATGTGTATACTTCGAAAAATATGAGAAACACATATTAAAACTTAGAGCATAAAAAAACGACCGCCAAAGCGATCGTTTCTTTTTTCTTTAATCAACTTATTAAAACTTAATGTGAGCACCTAAAGTCAATAGAGTAATATCTTCAGCGACATAATCATATTCAGCTTCAACGCTCATGCTAGGGTTAAAGTTATAACCCAAACCAATACCACCAGCAACACCACTATCGCTATCGCTTTCACTAATAGTGTTTCCAAGTACGTCACTTAAAGAAGCATCAATCTCAGCTTTAGCAAACCCTAACTTACCTTTGGCATATAAACCAGTATTAGGGAATTGATAACGGTAAGTACCATAAGCACCATAAGTTTTAAGGTCATATTCACCCTTAAGAAGTCTGGTACCTGTATCAATATCAGTGTCACTAGAGCCTACATATTCAACTTCAGCACCAAAGTTAGGATCAAAGTTATAACCAGCATAAATACCATAAGCAGTAGGATCATCTAGATCATCAGCATCTACCATGAACTTACCAGCTTTTACGCCAACATACGGCTGACCTGCATAGTTAACTGCCGCTTGCGCGCTGACACTCAATAAAGAGCCAACTGATAGGGCGATCAAAGCTTTTTGTAAAGTATTCATATATCTTCCTGTTAAATAAAACTAAAAATACCATCTGAATGAAAATAACAGAGCATATAAGTTAGCTGAACTATTGTCGAATTCGAGATATTAACAGAACCTTATTTCAAATGCACTCTTTTTTAATGACGCTTACAGTGTTTTTTATCGTACAAAAAAACGCACCTCGAAGGGTGCGTTTTTTAGTTATCATACTGCTAATCAAAAACTTAGAATTTTAGCTGAGCACCAACAGTCATTAGATCTGCATCGCTACCTAACATGTCATATTCAGCTTCAACACTGAAGTTTGGGTTAACCGAATAACCAAGGCCTACACCACCTGCAAGGCTGGTATCGTCGTTAGAAATGGTTTTTCTGTTAGAGTCTTCAACGATATAGTTACCTTCGATTTCAGTCTTAGCAACACCTAGCTTACCTTTGGCATATAGCGCAGTATTTGGGAACTGATAACGATAAGTACCATACGCACCATAGCTCTTAGCATCGATATCACCGTTGTAATAATCGGCATCGCCTGAACCTACATATTCTGCTTCGATACCAAAGTTAGGATCAAAGTTGTAACCGCCATAGACACCATAAGCGGTTGGCTTGTCAGCACCGTTTACATCTAGGTCAAACTGACCGACTTTTACACCAACGTATGGCTGACCAGTGTAACCGTTGCCATAAGATACGGCAGCTTGTGCACCCATGCTTAATAAAGAACCAGCTGCTAATGCAAGTAACGTTTTTTGTAAAGTTTTCATAGTATTCCCCTAGGGTTATATTTTTAATTATTTGTCTGTAAAGTATCTGGATGAGAAAAGATTATTATTACCATCTTCTCTCACTCGTTTAGCTGATAAATCGTTTTGGCTTTAGAACTTCAACTGAGCGCCAACAGTAAGTAGCTTGGCATCGACATCACTGTCCATCATTGAGTATTCAGCTTCGACACCAAAGTTAGGATTCACTGAGTAACCAAGACCTACACCACCAGCAAGACCTGTGTCGCTGCTAGATCTCGAAACTTTAACTGGACCGACAGTGTAATCACCTTCTACTTCAGTTTTAGCAACCCCTAGCTTACCCTTAGCGTATAAGCCAGTGTTTGGGAACTGGTAGCGTGCCGTACCATATGCGCCATAAGTTTTGGCATCAAGATCACCATTTTTGTAATCAGCATCATCTGAACCTACATACTCTGCTTCCACACCAAAGTTTTGATCGAAGTTATAACCACCGTAGACACCATAAGCAGTTGGATCATCTGCATTGTCGATATCTAGATCAAACTGACCGACTTTGACGCCGACATACGGCTGACCAGTGTAACCGTTGCTATAAGAAGTAGCGGCCTGTGCGCCAACAGTTAACAAAGAACCAGCTGCTAGTGCAAGTAGCGTTTTTTGTAGAGTTTTCATTATTAGCTCCTTAAAATCAATTTGGACAAACAAGTTATCTATTTATATTGGCTTTGATAGCCCTATCGCCTTGTTTGCTAACGATGGGTATATAGTAACAAACTATTTCAAGTCGTCTGTCAGTGTTTGATGGTATGAGAGTTAAGATTTGCAAGTATTTATCAGTGCTTGGGTTACAAAGGCAAAGATATGAAATCTTTTGTTACAACCACTGAGTTTATGCAATAATCCCTACTCATTTCATCGCCTTTCTAGCAGAAATAAGCATAAAACTATAAGAGATACCGAATATTTTAAGGTAAAAATAATGACTGGACGTATAACTAGCCGCTTACAAGAAGCGCTTACAGCACTCAAAGCCACCCAACAATATCGTCAATTACCCAATCTCCAACATCATGGGCGATACGTTATTAGCGAAGGTCAAACCTTACTCAATATCGCCAGTAACGATTATCTGGGCTTAGGCGGCGACACCGAATTACAAAACGAATTTCTCAGTCAACTAACACCGCTATCAGTCGCACAAATGCCTAAAATGAGTGCGACGTCCTCACGCTTGCTCACTGGAAATGATGCACAACTACAAGCGCTAGAGTCTGAGTTGCAGGAATGGTATCAAACCGCTGTCGGCAAACGTGACATCTCTGCCTCAAAATCGGTATTGGTATTGAATAGCGGCTATCATGCCAATCTTGGTATATTGCCAGCCCTGACAGCCTTGCCAGTTAAAACACTGATCTTAGCTGACAAGCTGGTACATGCCAGCATTATCGATGGGTTGCGGTTGAGTCAAAGCAAACTTGTCAGCTATCGTCGTTATCGTCACAATGATTATGAACATTTAGCGACGTTTACTGAGCAAGCAGCGCCAGACATTGAACGCATCATTATTGTCACTGAGAGCATCTTTAGTATGGATGGTGATCGTGCGGATTTATGTCAACTGGTACAATTAAAAGCTAGCGATGCTCGTATCGAACTGTATGTCGATGAGGCTCATGCCGTCGGTGTATTAGGTGATACAGGCTTGGGACTAGCGGAAGAAACGCAGACATTGGCTGATATTGACTATTTGGTCGGTACTTTCGGTAAAGCGTTTGCCTCGGTGGGTGCTTATATCATGTGCGATGATGTCGTCAAGCAATGGCTAATTAACCGCATGCGTCCACTAATTTTTAGTACTGCATTACCCCCTATCAATCACGCATGGACGCGATTTATTTTAGCAAAAATGCCAATGCTAAATAATCAACGGGCGCATTTAGCGCGGTTGTCTACCAAGCTTAGTCAAGCCATCGAGCCAAGATACCGTGCGTTCCAAAACACCCAGCATTCACACTATGAATCACCGATTGTGCCTTATATCTTGGGCGACAATGCCAGCACGCTTGCCAAAGCACAACAATTGCAAGCAGCAGGTTTTTACGCACTGCCTATCAGGCCACCCACTGTGCCTATAAATACCGCTCGTATCCGTTTGGTGATGAATGCCAAGCTGACAGATGAAGACTGCGAACAATTGATACAACAATTATAAATCTGTTGTTATACATCAGCGACGTCAGTCCTGCTATCGATTGATAATTGGCTCACTTGGATATAATAAACCGTATGAAAACACTCGCCACGCCTGATAACTTTAGCACCAGAAAACAAACCATCGCTCGTCATTTTGCCAATGCCAGCGACTATGATCAGCATGCCAATGTTCAGCAGCAAGTCTGTCAATATTTAATAGACAAACTCACTCACACTGAACATGACAGTGTGCTTGAAGTCGGTGCAGGAACTGGTCAAATGACCCGTCTACTCGCAGCACACATTCAAAGTCAATATTGGCTAATCAATGAATTATGCGCTGAACAAGCGGCTACTTTACAATCCATATTGCCCAATGCTGACATAGCAATTGGCGATGCTGAAACGATGAACTTTGAGGATGAGCATAGCTTGATAATCAGTGCCAATGCAGTGCAGTGGTTTGATGACCCCTTAAACTTTGTTGCGCAATCAGCACGCCGCTTGCGAGCTGGAGGTCAACTGCTGTTTAACACTTTTACGCCAAATAACTTTTTGCAAATAAAGACTCTAACGGATCAGGGTCTTCACTATCCCGATATCATTGAGTGGCGACTGGCACTGATTAGTGCGGGTTTTGAGAAAATTGAACTGCCCACTCAGCGTTTCGAGTTACCGTTTGCCAGTCCTTACGCCATCCTAAAACATATGAAATTGACAGGCGTATCGACCAATCAGACGCAAGTAAAAGCTAACAGCACCCAGCCCTTTACGTGGACCAAGGCACGCTTGCAACAGTTTGAGTCTGATTATTGGCAACATTTTTCGGCGCAAGATGACGCCGGTCAGCCTATCGTTCATTTGACTTATGAAGTACTGATAGTGAGTGCCTTTAAATCGTGAAAACAAGATATAGAGTGGTAGGATATTTCTTATAAATAACAGCCATAAAAAAACGCACCCCGAAGGATGCGTTTTTTGTTTTAACTGCGTTTAGTTACTAAACCACAATTATTTTTTGTCTTCGTCTACTTCAGTAAACTCAGCATCAACGACGTCATCATCAGCTTGGTTGCTATCTGCTGCATTGTCCGCGCCTTGTTGGAACTGGCTTGGATCCATGCCCTCGCTACCTGCGCCTGCATCAGCATAAATCTTCTGACTAACTGGCAAGAAGGCATTGTCTAATGCTTCAAGCTTGGCTTTGATGTCATCATGATCATCTTCTTTCATTACCGCTTCAAGCTCAGAGATAGCAGCTTCTACTGTTGATTTTTCTTCAGCAGTTACCTTATCTTCAGCGTCTTTCAACGCTTTTTGTACCGCATGAATACGACCATCTGCTTCGTTACGAACTTGCGCTAAGTTAGCGAATTTTTCGTCTTCTGCAGCATTGGCTTCTGCATCACGAACCATTTGCTCAATTTCTTCATCCGTCAAGCCAGAATCTGCTTTGATCTGGATGCTTTGCGCTTTACCCGTACCTTTGTCAGTTGCTGAGATATTCATGATACCGTCAGCATTGATGTCAAAAGTAACTTCAATTTGCGGTAGACCACGTGGTGCTGGTGGAATATCCGTCAAATCAAAACGACCAAGCTGTTTATTTTGGTTAGCGATTTTACGCTCACCTTGATAAACCTGGATGGTCACAGCTGGTTGGTTGTCTTCCGCCGTTGAGAATACCTGTGATTTCTTAGTAGGAATCATGGTGTTTTTCTCAATAACTGGTGTCATGACACCACCCATCGTTTCGATACCAAGCGTTAGTGGCGTCACATCAAGTAGCAATACGTCTGTTTTTTCACCAGACAATACCGCGCCTTGAATCGCAGCCCCTGCCGCTACTGCTTCATCAGGGTTCACATCTTTACGTGGCTCCTGACCGAAGAACTCTTGTACTTTTTGCTGTACCAGTGGCATACGAGTCTGACCACCAACTAAGATAACATCATCGATGTCACCAATTTTTATGCCAGCATCTTCAAGCGCAATCTTACAAGGACCCATGGTACGTTGTACCAACTCTTCAGTTAAGCTCTCAAGTTTTGAGCGACTGATAGTGACCACCAAATGCTTAGGACCATTGCTGTCTGCAGTAATATAAGGCAAGTTCACTTCAGTACTTTGGGCACTTGATAACTCAATTTTCGCTTTTTCTGCCGCTTCTTTTAGACGCTGCATCGCCAATGAGTCACCTTTCAAGTTGACATCTTGGTCTTTTTTGAACTCATCAACCAAATAATCAATCAATGCTGAGTCAAAGTCTTCACCACCAAGGAATGTATCACCATTGGTTGCTAAAACTTCAAACTGCTGCTCGCCATCAACGTCAGCGATTTCGATGATTGATACGTCAAAAGTACCACCACCTAAATCATAAACAGCAACCGTGCTATCACCTTGCTTCTTGTCCATACCGTACGCAAGAGCCGCAGCTGTTGGTTCGTTGATGATACGTTTTACATCAAGACCCGCAATTTTACCCGCGTCTTTTGTTGCTTGACGTTGTGAGTCATTAAAATAAGCTGGTACCGTTACAACCGCTTCAGTAACAGTTTCACCAAGATAGTCTTCTGCTGTTTTTTTCATTTTTTTCAAGATTTCAGCAGAAACCTGTGGTGGTGCTAATTTTTTACCGTTAATTTCTACCCATGCATCACCGTTATCTGCTTTGGCGATTTTGTAAGGTACCATGCCGATATCTTTTTGCACGACTTTGTCATCAAAACGACGACCAATCAAACGCTTAATCGCAAACAACGTGTTGTTTGGATTGGTGACCGCTTGACGTTTGGCTGACTGACCCACCAAAATTTCATCGTTTTTATAAGCAACGATAGATGGCGTTGTACGAGTACCTTCAGCATTTTCGATGACTTTAACTTTGTCACCTTCCATCACTGCGACACACGAGTTAGTCGTACCTAAATCAATACCAATTACTTTACCCATAATTATTTGCTCCTAATTTGTTTTAAGTATTTATCTATTCAGACCGTGGTTGATCTCTTGTTGCTATATATATCGGTTTACTTATGGATTTTTTCAAGTCAATCATCATGCAAAATTTGTCTTTCGTGTGACTTTTTGTGAAAACCCTTAATAATAGTAGGGTTTAGCACATTAAAAATCCAATTTTTAGTACTACTGCCCAACACGTACCATGGCTGGGCGTAATAAACGACCGTTCAAGCTATAACCTTTTTGTAATACAGTACCGACAGTATCAGCTTCCGCTTCTTCATCAATACCTACCGCTTCATGCAAATCAGCATTAAATTTCTCGCCTTGTGGGTCAACCATTTCGACGCCGTTCTTATTTAATACGTCCAATAACGCTTTGTGCGTCAGTCTCACCCCTTCTGTAACAGGGTCATCGGCATGGGCGCTTTCAATGGCGCGTTCTAAGTTATCGACCACTTCTAATAACTCTTTGGCAAATTTCTGCAAGGCAAAACGCTTGCTCTTATCCGCCTCTTGCTCCATGCGTTTTTGTGCATTGTAAGCTTCAGCATTAGCACGGGCGGTGACTTCTTTAGCTTGCTTCACTTCACCTTCTAGCTCAGCGATACGCGCTTTAAAGGTGTCGAGATCGATTTCATTGTCGATGGTCATCTCTTCACCTGAGTTATGCTTTGGATCAAACTCTTTCATGGTTTCTTCTAAAATACTGTCACTGTGTTCAATATTGTCATGCGCCACATTTTGCTCAGGCGATTCGTGGTTGGTATTTTGCTCGCTCATGATAGCTCCTTAGAATTTTAATAATGAAGATTGATATAAGAGGCAACAAGCTCACTATTTGCTAGGGATACTGTGCTCTTATTAAATAATTAACCCGTCTTACACATTGTTGTTATGAGTACCTTCTACTAGCTGTTTGATAAAGGTGATGGAGGTAAATTTCAAGCCTAAGCCAAGGGAATTTTTCTAATTTACAACAAATATTGCCTAAATCTAGATTAAAGTGCTCAAAACAGAATTTCATAGGTGGCAAATGGCTATCCATGTTGGTTAACACAAGCTACAAGAAAGCAGTACTTATTCCAAAAACTTACCGTTGGTACATAAGCCATTACCAAACAATACTCAACTTTATTTTTGATTACTCTATTATTGCTAAAAATAGTATGGCTCATATCAAAGTAAACGCTCATATATGACAACGCATACTGACAATCCTTAACGAGAAGTGTTATGTCTAAATCAACCGTGTTATCAATCAACGCTCTATTAAATAAAGCGCTGATGACGATAAAACTCGCATCAACAGATCGTATAGATAATGGTATAAGAGAAGAAAATGGCACTCAAGAGAATCGTTTGACCGTCAAACAAAAAGTACTTAGCTATAACCCGTTGACGACTTGCCAGCCGCATACCTTGCACTATGCCATGAAAGGAGTCGGCTATCTGCCAACGCCACTATTAGAGAGCTTGGTTGCTTATTTGAAAGGACCTAGCTCAAAACAATATCTGCACGCCGATGCTCACCTGCGTTTGATTCTCGCGGTGAATAGTAAGCTTAAAACGCCTCTTGAGCTGACACCAATGCATGAGCTGCGCGAAAGGTTCGCTACTGACGCCGTGGCGATGCAAGCGCCGCAGGTATGGCAGCAAGCAAGTGACAATATCATCGGCAACATGAAGCGATTTACGAAAAAGAATCAGAAGCTTGTGCATTGGGAAGACAAAGTGATTGCCAACGCTGATGATGGCGATATGACCATTCGCTGTTATCAATCAGACGTGAGCTCTCATGGCTTAGGGTTCAAAAAAGCGGATACTCATAATTCTGATGAAACAGTGCTGTTATATTTTCATGGAGGTGGATTTTGTATTGGTGATGTCAATACCCATCATGAATTTTGCCACGCGGTTTGTGAGCAGACGGGCTGGCCGATAGTCAGTGTTGATTATCGCTTAGCGCCTGAGCATCCCGCACCAGCCGCATTAAAAGACTGTATCACTGCTTACGCTTGGCTGGCTGAGCATTGCCATACCTTAGGTGCTTTACCCTCGCGAATCGTGCTAGCAGGCGATAGTGCTGGCGGCGGATTGTCCACTTTGATTGCTCAGCAACTTACTGCGCCCTCGCAAGTCGCATGGTCAGATCTGGGCAGTGCAGGTCAAAAAATGTTCGATTTATTAGAGCGCTTACCAAAGCCACTTGCACAAATGCCTTTATATCCTGTGACGGATATCGAAACGGATTATCCAAGTTGGGAGTTATATGGTGAGGGATTATTATTGGATCATGCCGATGTGGCTGTATTTGATGCCGCTTGTTTAGATAACAGCCCCTTGCCACGCCAGCATATCCTTAACTGTCCGATGCTTGGTGATAATAGTAAAGTATGCCCGACTTATATTGTCGCCGCAGAATTAGACGTATTACGTGATGAAGCATTTGCTTATGCAAAGCAATTAAAGGTGCATGGTATAACAGTTGAGACTCATACCATTCTGGGTGCGCCGCATGGTTTTATTCATTTTATGAGTATTCATCAAGGTATCGGACAAGAAACAGGCGATATTATTAAAGGGTTTGCGAGTTTTGTGCGTGACGTTATCAATACCCAGTCACAATTAGCGGCATAGTTATCAATACAGTTGTATAAGAGAGTGCCTGTTTACTTATAAAATAGAATGGCACTGCCACTATTTGAACGTTACTTTTTTAAGCATTGTTTTCTTAAATATGACTTGCTTAAACGTTATCTCCAACCTGACCATTCAAAGTGATCAGCCAAATCTCTGAGCGCGAACCCAAGCGAAATGGAATGCCCCAAAAGCCGTAACCAGATGACACCACAAAGTGTCCTTTGCCAATGGCTTCATAGCCATAACCCAAGCGATTGATGGCACTGACAATAAAGTTGGCGGGAAATATTTGACCGTTATGGGTATGCCCTGAGAGCTGTAAATCAATCGGCATTTGGCTGTGCTCAGCAATATCACTTGGTCTATGATCTAGCAGTATCACTGGCTGTGTAGTATCAACTTGAGCCAGTAGATCGGTTGTGGCTACCCGCTGTCTTTTATGGTTATCAAAACGCCCTATCAGCCAGACTGGTTGACCTTCATGCTCGATGCCGATTACTTCATCATTTAACAACTGCACGCCAGCAGCACGCAACGCTTGGACAATCGGCTGCTCATGCCCGTATAAATCATGATTGCCCAATGTCGCATAAACACCATACGGCAAGCTTTTGCATAACTCCGCAAAGTTTTTCGCCATATTATAATCAGTAAATGCTTGCGTATTATCATCCATGATATCGCCCGGCATTAGCAATATATCGGCTGTATTTTTTACCATAAGATGATGCAGTCTATCTATTGCACCACTGCCAAACAGTCTCCCGATATGTAAGTCGCTAGCGACCACAATACGTAAAGGCTTAGCCAAAGGTTTATCAATATTAACAGATAACTCACGTACCACAGGCGCATAAGCACTGTATAGGGCATAGAAAAACAACCCGATAAATATTGCCAATGCCAATATGCGCAACCCAAAATCGACGGTAGCCGGTGTAGCGAGCGCATCACCAGTTAGCGATGTGATTAACCAATAGCCACCATAAAATAGGCTGGTAACTAAAGCCGTCAATAGCATGAAATGCATAACTAACATCCAACCACTGATCCAGCGATAGCTATTGGCAAATGCTCTATTGACACTGAGTAGCAGCAAACCGTTGGTAATAACGAATACGATGACCCATACCGAAGTTTGCAAACCTGCTGTCTGCCAAGGCTGTAACCACCATTGCACGCTTAGAGCTGCACCGACACTAAACAGCTGCAATAGCACAAAAATGGTGATAAAAAATGCGTAGCGCATGAAAAATCCTTGAGTATGATGGCAGCCATGCAGTATGTTTTTAGCTGACAATACAAGCAAAATAGCTATCAGCCAGCCTAACAGCAAATAAAAGCCTCTACCATTTAGATATAGTAGAGGCTTTATCATTAGGGTAACACTGTTTATTTAAATGGCTCATACACCAGACTGCAACGTAATTATCCAAATCTCAGAACGCGTTCCCAGTCTAAATGGTACGGGACCAATGCCATAACCAGAGGTCACCAAAAACTGCGTATCGGCTATTTTTTTACTACCATAGTTTAGTGGTGTCAACCAATCCATCAATAGCGTTAACGGAAATATCTGCCCGCCATGGGTATGTCCAGACAGATGCAAATCGACTGGCAGGGCGCTGACCTCATCCATCGCGCTAGGACGATGTTCCAAAAATATCACTGGTTTATCTGTGTCTACTTGCGTCAATAATTCCTCGGCTGACAGTCTAGTACGATCGATATCATCTGAGCGCCCCACCAGCCATACTGAATCATCTAATAGCACACTCTCATTATCAAGCGCTTTGATGCCAGCCTCTTCCACCGCCTGTGTGATCTGTTGGTCATAACCGAAATAATCATGATTGCCTAAAGTCGCATAGACGCCAAGCGGCGCCTTTAGCTTTGATAGCTGCTCATGCATATTGGTATTATCGTAAGCAATGGTATTGTCATTCATAATGTCACCAGCGATAACCACGACATCGGGATGTTGCGCATCGATAAGGCGCACCATTTTCTTTATCTGCCGATTGCCAAACCATCTGCCCAGATGCGTATCAGAGACAAGCGCTATCTTCATTGGCTTAGCCAGCGGCTTAGCTGTAGTGACCGTCAATCGATGTACTTCGGGCGAGTAGGCATTAAATACGGCTAAGCTAACAATGGCTATATAAATCGTGACAGATAGAGCGCGCAAGAGTATTGGACGAGATTTTTGTTTAAAGAGCCGATAGACAAGGAGCGCAACTACAGCAGTTATCAAACCCGCATAAAACATAAAACCTTGCAAAATACTGATGACTAAATAGACATAAAAGCGTTCGTACCAAAACTCAGTCAAACCATAAATGAGAGCACTATTATTAATAATAAAGACAACAGCTATCAGTGCAGCTTTTGCAGCAGTCGTTTTTGGCTTTACAAACCAGCAGAGAAGCACGCTGGTCATAACAGCTAGCAACTGAGTGAAAACAATAAAGAACCACATAATCAAGTCTGCTTAGATAAAGATAACGCTATCTTACGTGAAAAATTTGATGCTCTGGATATAGCCTCATTTTTTCCACGAAAACTTCATATGCTTTACGCCCAAGGTGCTGTTGCCACAAAACGTACTTTAACTTTTATCTGGTGCTATTTTACAAACGCCGTTTTCACAAGCCTGCATCAGCGCTTTGCCATAGAGCAGCTTGGTCACCCAATTCGGGATTCTATAGCGATTACGCGCGATATACGGATAAGCGAAGTCACCAAGTTGTTTGACTACTGGCAAAAATAACAACGTTGACAATTTCACGCCGCCCGTTCTGTAGAGCAGCCGCACGGCATCCATATGCGTGTACCAATTGCCGTAGCTGTCTTGCATACACATATACGTCATCGCATCCTTACGGCTGAATCCTGCGGCCGCCAACTCATCAAGCCCCTCTTCCACAGGAACTAAGCGTATCTTCTCGGGCTGACGCACTTGCATATTGTGTGCCTCGGTACTGCATATGACGCAAGCATCATCGTAATACATGGTGATGGATAAATGTGCTTGCTCTCTATAACTGTTGATATGGTTTTGGATAATCATCTTACGACTCCTTTCTGAGTGATAACTAAATATCAAGGTGGCTGGCATTGGATTTTTGAGTCACGCTAGATTTTTGGTGCTGATTGGCTGCGGCTAAAAAGGGAATGACTGGCTGCTGCGTCCATTGCGGTGCGGCAACATCTAAGCGCTTCGCCAGTGTTGGTAAATGATTGGTCGGTACTGCTGGAAACAGATGATGCTCAATATGATAGAGCAAATTAAAGGTTAGCAAATTAATCAATGGATGGCGCTCACTGCGGGCATATACCACATCATCGCAACCATGATGGACACTCCATACGGCAAAGAATCCCACCATGATATTGGCCAATATCATCACCAATACGTGATATATCAAAACTGGATGCATCGTGATAAAAGCGGTGGCAATCACTGCGAAAATGAGCAACAGATCAAAGCCAACGAGCATACGATTGCGGCGGCTACCATGCGTCAAGCCAAACCACTGAATCGCAATCGAGAAAAGTCCGCCTCCCAATATCGCCTGATACCAAGGCAGACGAGCCCAATTACCCTCGACATCGCTGTCACCCAGTGGATCTCTATGATGGTTAAGATGAGTATGCCGAATAGCATGCGTGCTACAGAGCATCGTGATACTGAGAAGAAACAGCATGAGCTCTGTGGCGACTTTACTCACCCCTAAAGTGCGGTGATAGCAATCATGCGCTTGTCTCAGTGCGGCAGTAAAAAAGAAAAATGTCGCCACAAGTGCAAGTAACCACCACCCTTGCCACGCGCTCCACCATGACAATAATAAAAAAGGTAAAGATAAGAAAATATTATAAACGGTCTCGCTCAGACTAAGCTGACGCAAATCTTGCCATTCAACACTGGCTAACGAAGGATGACGCATGATGTTCTCCTTACTTGGTGATAAGCAGTAGCTGTCTTGCTGGCGCGACCACTTAATTTAATCGGCTGTTTTAATTTACTTTATTTCTGTCAATAGTGAAATTATTATTTAAATTTTATTTGTATTTAGGTAATGCGATAAGACCTGTAATCACAGCGCTGGCTCCACCTATCAAGCTAAAAACCAATCCAAATATTATTTTCTCTAAAAAAACATCTGTTGCTATAATCCAAACTGAAAATATAAAAGTGCTAAAGAATCCAATGAAGAATAACGGTACTATTTTTAGTATGGAATCAAAGACTATCTTCAACTTACATATAGTTAATCCAGCTACTAACGTAGGGAGCAAACCAAAAAAGAATCCGCCTACAATAGAAGCTAATAGCATTTTGAAAATATCTGTTAACTCTTGCCTAAAAACATTACCGTCAATTACAAACATCACAATCATATATAAGAAGACAATCAGACCACCTATCGCACCACCTAATAATCCATAAACTCCTATTACCTTAGCTTTAGGATAGCTAGATGCTGTGGCTGTAGCGCTAATCTCAATATCACTCATACACACCTCTATTTAGGTTTCACATGAAACAAAGAATCCTATGATAAAGACTACGTTTCACATGAAACAACCTTCATAAATATCTATGACTTCTGCTCTTCTAAAGCTTGCTTCAGTGTTGGCTGTTTAAAATCATAACCTGCGTCCTGTAATGCTTGCGGCACTACTTTTTGACCATCAATTAATAGAGTCGACATTTCACCAAAAATTAGCTTAAGTAAGAAATTTGGCAAGGTAAAAAAGGTGGGCCGGTGTAGCCATGCTCCAAGCGTTTTGGTAAAAGTATGATTGGTCACTGGATTAGGCGCAGTGAGGTTATACACCAGCACTGGCGTATCATTGATAGTTTCTAACGAGTGCTCATCGGTAGTCTGAGTGTCCGCATAATTAGCAAGATACTTTTCAATGATGAATATCACTGCCCCAACCCAGTCTTCACGGCTGATCCAGCTCATGATTTGTTTGCCATCACCCAACTGTCCGCCGACACCCATTTTAAATGGGGTTAATAACTTACCGAGCATCCCGCCATCAGGATGGATAACCACACCCGTACGCACGATAGCCACAGGCACGCCATGTTCAGTGGCTTTGAGCGCTAACTGCTCCCATTCATGACATAATTGATGGGCAAAATCAGTTTCAAAACCACTGCTTTCGGTAAGAGGTTTATCGCCTTGTGCGCCATACCAGCCAATCGCAGAGCCGCTGACCATTAGCTTGGGCTTAATACTGGTGCGCTTAATAAATGCCAATAAGGATTCGGTAGGCTTGATACGGCTGGCGAGCAACTGCTCTTTGCGCGCATCGCTCCAGCGCGAGTCAGCAATGCCTGCGCCTGCTAGGTTTAAGATAACATCAAAGCTTTTATCCGAACTCGCTAGCTCATCGTAGGTCATCATGCTGATCGCGTCAGGATGCGTTTGGCTGTTATCGCGTGTTAGCCATGTAATGTGTAAGTCCTTATCCTGCGTACGATAGCGTTTGATAAGCTCGTCACTAAAAGCACTGCCTAAAAAGCCTGAGCCACCACTGATTAAAATATTCATGTTCTACTCCCTATATTTTTCGCTTATCGTTTAGTAAAACTTAATCCGTTATAGTCATCGTCTACTTTTTTAGTACTAATATCAAAATGACTTTTACGTACTTTTGGTAAAGCAATGCGGCTGGCTATAGCTAAGTTGATAGCGCCAAACAATCCTATACCAATCATAAAGGCCAATAGCACACCAACCTCTATCAAGGAGTTGATGCCTAGATATAGGATGATTGCACCCATATAACCTGCTGACGTTATAAACCCCACTAAAAATGTCGTGCGTAGACTCTTATGATCACCGCGCCATATATTCTTATAAGCGACGATAACACCCGTTAATAAAGCAGGAATAAAACCAAGCAGACCAACATATAGCAATGGCTGATAACCAATCTGCGCAAAGTCCGCATTCCTAAAAACAAACAATAAACCCAGTTCTGAAATCAACCCACCAATCATACTACCAAGCCCTGCAAACAAAATAATCACTTGTAGATAAGGATACACACCTAACTCATTATTCGTTTTCATTCTATTTATCCCATTAACATTCATCGTTAATTCAGTATAAATACGGCGTTGCCAAAGCCAATGAAATTCATGTGGATAATTGGTGGATAAGTATCTTGATTTTGTTTTGCCTACTGATTAAGCAAAACGCTTACGAATAGGACAGTCACTATCATTACTATTTTGAGATTTATTCTTTAATTGGTTCCAACGATGATTAATAAAATCTATGACGTTAACCATACTTGGCAATACATGTTCTTTGGTCAGATGTGGCGTTGCTGCATCTAAACGCTTGGCAAGCGTCGGTAAATGATTGGATGGCACAGCAGGAAAGAGATGATGCTCTACGTGATAAAGCAAATTAAAGGTCAGCAAGTTGACCAAAGGATTGCGCTCAGTTCGGGCGATTGTCTCATCACAATCATGATGCACGCCCCACACCGCAATGATGCCAACACTGGCATTGGCCAACATCATCGTCACTATGTGATACATCAATACTTGCGCTAACATGGTCAGAGTAGGAATAGTAAAGGCGGTCAATATAAGGGCAACTATGATGACTAAACCAATCAAAGCAAACTCTAGCCACGCCAATTTTTGATTGCGGCGGCTACTTAGACGCAGTCCTTGACGATAAATATCGAGTCGATAAGTTATCCCACCGAGCAGCGCTTGCCACCATGAGCCTTTTGCTAGACTGCCCTCAATGTCACTATCGCCCAATGGATTGCGGTGATGCGCCATGTGGGTAGCTCGAATGCTGTGCAAACTGGTCATTAATAGTACGCTGAGCAATAATAATATGGCGGTGGTCGTACGTTTTCCTGTACCCAAACTATGATGATAGCCATCGTGCGCTTGGCGAAAAGCGGCAGCAAAGAATAAATAAGAAGCCCCGCATGCTAAGACATACCAAGAGTGGCTGGCGAACCACCAAGACAACAATAAAAACGGATAAGGCAAAATAACGTTGTAAGCGATTTGAGCGCGCGTTAACCGGCGCAAGTCTTGCCACTCGACTGCAGCAACAGCCTTTTTAATGGCTTGCTCTTTATTAGCGTGTGTCTGATTGACTGTCATTTTACACATCCATTTGTTATTACTATTTTTTGTTGCTGCTATTTTATAAAAATTTATCTCACTTGAACTTAGCTGGCTTTTATATTTATTACATATATTTCTGTCAAAACAGAAATTATATTGTAAATTTTTTATTTTAAATTACACAGCTAACTATTAACGTAAGACCTTTTTAATACTAGCGCCCAGTTTTAGGACTTTTTTGAGGATGCTTGTGGGTAGTTTAAGCATCTCAGATGACCATGTGGTTAGGGTACTAACGAATTCTTGGGTATCACGAATACGTGACTTTACCTCATTATTTTCATGTTCAAATTCAGGACTGTCCATCAATTCTTGTAAGAACTGTACTGTTGGCTCAAGCTCACGCTTTTGTCGTTCAACCACGATGATGCGTGCCAGCTCCCAAACGTCAGTATTGGTCGTGAAGTGATCGCGACGATCGCCTAATATGGAAACCTTTTGTACTAAGCCCCAATGCTGCAACTCTTTAATACTGTTTGAGACGTTAGAGCGAGCAACACCAAGTGTTTCGGTAATTTCTTCAGCATTTAGTGGCTTACCAATGATGAATAACAACGCATGAATCTGTGACATGGTGCGATTAACACCCCACTGCGAGCCCATTTCACCCCAATGTAAGATAAATTTTTCGGTCACAGGATTTAGTTTCATGATTAATATGTACTCTACTTTATAAGTTTTGATTATTTTATCTACTTATCTTGCGCTATTCTTTTATTTCTGTCAATAGTGAAATCAACAGATAACACTCATCATTTGGTTGACTGTCATGCGCTAACGAATCACTAAACCCGTGGTTGCGTCACGAATTTGGCTCGGTAAAGTATAGCCTAGAGTGTCAGCCTGCAAGTAGCTGATTTGCTCGCCAAAATACCCATACGCATCAGTGAAAGTCATAGCAGGCGCTTGCCCTGATGGATTACAGCTTGTGGAAACCAATAGCCCAAATGGGTTTTGAACGTCGACCAGTTGTTGACACAATTGACGAATCATAGGATGCGCAATAACTCTAACCGCCACTGTTTGATGCTGCCCTGTGATCCAAGGAGGGATAGTCGTTTCAAGTGTCTGAGGGATAGGCAGTAGCCATGTATGGGCTTGCTTACCGCGTAGGCCTATACTGTCAGTATCTGCCTGCCAACTCTTGATGATTTGTTGGCGCTGACCTTCTTCTAAAGGCTCTAGTAACGGCATTAAACGCTCAGCACTGTCAGTAATGACGATCATGCCTTTGGCTTGTGGACGCTGTTTAATGGATAAAATACGTTGAACGGCTGCTTCGTCATAAGCGTCACAACCGATACCCCAAACGCTTTCGGTGGGATAAGCAAGTAGCTGTCCTTCTTTAAGCCATTTGGCAGCTTGAGTGACAGAATCAGTAATAAAAGATGTGGATTTTTCCATGGCTTAAAGGCTTCAAAAAGGTAGAAATTTAAGCACTCATCATAACATAAGACTAAGAAAAATTAGGGCAGCGAAGTTTAAAGCGACCTTATTAGCAGCTACCTAGGGCGTGTCATCAATTAGCACATTAGTACGTTTAGTGGTCTTAAAATGGCTAAATTTTGCTAAACATCGTCAGCAATTTTGTCAATATGTTCATATTAACGGCAATTGCTTCCTTGTTTATCTACAATTTTTCTCATTTTAAGCCTCACAATCTAATTGATGACACGCCCTAGATTGTACTGTCGTCAATCACTTGGTAGTAGATAAGTGAAAAGCCTAAAGCGATAGAAAGTACAATTTTAGACGCGCAAATACCGTCCGCCTTGCACACTAATGACGCCTGACAATTCAAGCTCCATTAACTGTCCAATCAACTGCGGTGTGGCAAGTTTGGTAGCGATAATCAGCGCATCTAAATCCTGCCCGTGCCAATCAAGCTGCTCATACACAAGCGTCAAATGCTCTGGTACGACGATAGCGCTGGGAGCAGATTTGATATTAGAGGGTATTGGATGGTTAGCCATTATAGCGATGTTTTTATCTTTATTTGTATGTTTAGTAGCTTTGCTATGATTCGTTTGAGAGCCATTAGATTCGGTAATATCTATACCACTATCCACAGTATCTTTTGATTTATGAGAATAACTTTCATAACCCAACTGAGCATTGACGTCTTCTAGCACTTGCTGTGGATGATATATTAAAGTCGCCCCTTCACGTATCAAATGATGACAGCCTTCTGCATTGCTATTATCAATATGACTTGGAATGGCAAAAACTTGCTTACCCTGCTCCGAGGTTAAACGCGCGGTAATAAGCGAACCACTCTGAATGGTCGCCTCCGTCACAATCGTTGCTAAGCTCAATCCAGCGACCAAACGATTACGCCGTGGAAACGTATGCTTATGTGGCATTGTATGCGGCAATAGCTCACTAATAATACAGCCGCCTTGCTCAATTATTTGGGCAAACAATTTATCATGATGATTGGGATAATTGACCTCAATACCCGTACCCATTACCCCAATCGTTCGACCTTGATATTCAGCATCTGCCTGTGCTAAAGCGCCTAGATGTGCTCGTTTATCGACACCCATGGCAAGACCGCTGGTGATGATATAACCAGCTTGCGCCAAATATTGTGCGATATCAAAGGTGATTTTTTGGGCATGGGCAGTGGGTTTTCGGCTACCGACGATCGCGATTTGCGCTTGACGCAAACGCGATTTATTGCCTCGGTAAAATAATAAAGGCGGTGGGTCATAGATTTGCGAGAGCTGTGCAGGATAATCGGGCTGGTCGGCGAATAGCAGACCATAGCGCCCTTCGATGAGCGCTTGTTTAATCTTATCGATACTGGCTTGCGTATGCTCTGGCTGTTCATGACGGGCAAGATGGCTATGATGAATACCCAATTGCCGCCAAGCATCTACTTTGGCGTACCAAGCAAGCTCTGCTGTGCCAAAAGAAGTAATGAGCTTATGATAAGCAGATAATGATGCATTCACCTCAGTCCACAGCGCCAGTACTGCGCGCTGCTCATCTGATAAAGAAGAAGTAACTGCCATCATAATCATCTAGCTCGTATAGGCTAAGTTAGTGTGTCCCGTCCAAAAATGAGCATGTTCTCACTTATAGTGTACTCATTTATAGATATGGCGGTGGCAACAGCTGGTCGCCGACGTTTAATGGTAACTCTGAATCAAGCACATAAGCATAGCTAATATTATCGAAAGTATTGAATACCATGACCATACCGCTTGGCTCATTTGGTAAGCGCACTGGCGTGTCATTGTCTTTCGTATCGCGAATCAAAGCCCCTTTTTGATAGACAGTCAATACATCACCAGGCTTAGCACCATGGGTACTACCTAAGTTGATAGCAACGACACTACCCTTCGCCGCTGAGCTGATTGAGTCCATGACTCGGACAATCATGCCACCACGACTGACCGTTGCAGGGGCTGGATAAAACACAGGTGGAATAGAGTTATTCAACTCAACGAATACGCGATCACCTTCACGTACTTCTTTGTCGTAACTGTCGGTGAGCTGCAAACTGCTGACGCCGTTGGTTTCTGTCGAAGTAACCAAACCTGTCGCAACTTGCGTGACCTCTAAACCGATAACTTCTTGGGTTTTTGGCTCAACATATAGCTCTCCTTCACGGTAGATACCATAACGCTGACCGACGATCAGTGGCACACCTTTGGCATACACTTTATCACCACTGGCGGTAATTAAGTTGCCTTTTTTAGAGGCCAATATATAAGGCGTGGTGTTAAAATCTTGTGGATTAACGATGACTGTCTTATCTAACCAGTGTTGAATAGCAGACCACGGAAGCGGTGGAATACTGTTGGCTGTTGAAGTGACTGAGACTGTGCTAGATACCACGTTACCCGTTAACTGCTTTTCAACCCCAGCACAACCTTCGCCAGTATCAACACCAATCAAGGTTTTACCTTGAATCACACATAAGATAAGGATGTCGTTAGGATAAATAAGATTGGGGTTTTTGATTTGCTTATTGGTTGCCCAGATTTCTTTCCAGCGCCACGGACTGTCTAAATAACGTCCTGATATGTCCCACAACGTATCGCCTTTTTTGACGATATAGCGATTGGGCGCATCCGCTTTGATGGCTGGTGGTGGATTGTTAGCGTGGGCAGCACTCATTAGCATTGCACTACTAAATGTCGTGATTAACAGTGCTTTTGCTATCGTTTTTAAGCTCATCTTCATTGTTATATCCACAATATGTACCGCTGTTGTCGCCACAATTAGTACCATTTAGATCTATTACTTAACCTTAATCTTTGACTGTCATTAAAATAGTGACAAGCAATGAGGGTCGTAAAAGGACTTAACCGTACGATTATCATGACGCTTATAGGGCAGCTGTTCAGTGTAATTGGCTGGTATGATTACTAAAAAAGCGTCTAGCAAAATGATGAGTCGCCGACGCTATTTCTAATACTACAATTATATCTACAATAACACAATCATAAACACTTTATTACAATGGCGTAACTTTTATATGAATATTATTTCTACAGTTCGTCATTGAAATTTATAGAGTTCCTCATGAAAATAAGCATTAAAATCAACTCTGATTTATGCTGGATTTGGTATCACATGCTGACGAATTTGCTCAGCGACTAGCTCAGCGTTGTTATCAAGCACCACCACATGCTGCGGTAACGCTTCTAAGCCTTCGGTATGGGCTGGGCGTGCGATATCTATTGAACCAATGGCTTCAACGATAGTATCTGCAAATTTGACTGGCAGCGCGGTCTCAGCACAGACAATCACCTCGCCTTTGCGCTGTAATTCTTTGGCAACCTTGATGCCATCAGCAGTGTGCGGATCAACCAGTTCGCCATGCTGCTCATACAGCGCTTTAATGGTTTGTAGGCGGTCGCTATGGGTAGATTTGCCCGCAGCAAAACCATAGCGCGTGTTGACCGCATCCATTAGGTCAGACAAATCAAAACCTTGACCAGATTTCACACCTTCAAACAATTCATGAACGCGGGCGCTGTCTTTATCTAATAAGAGATAAACAAAACGCTCAAAGTTAGAGGCTTTAGAGATATCCATTGAAGGACTTGAAGTAATATAGGTTTTTTCAGTCGGACGCGGCTGATAAGCACCTTGATTAAAGAAGTCGTTGAGTACATCGTTTTCGTTGGTTGCGACGATTAAACGCTCAATCGGCAGACCCATCTCTCGTGCTATATGACCGGCACAAATATTACCAAAGTTGCCTGATGGCACGCTAAAGCTCACCTTTTCATCGTTGTTTGAAGTGACGGCAAAATAGGCTTTAAAGTAATAAACGATTTGCGCAAGGATACGACCCCAGTTAATAGAGTTAACCGTACCTAGATTATAAGCCGCTTTAAATTCAGCATCTTGTTGTAACGCTTTGACAATATCTTGGCAATCATCAAACATGCCTTCGATAGCGATATTATGAATGTTTTTATCAGTCAAGCTATACATCTGCGCGCGCTGGAATTCACTCATTTTGCCGTGCGGTGACAGCATAAAGACTTCGATATTTTCTTTACCGCGTAGCGCATATTCTGCCGCACTACCAGTATCGCCACTGGTGGCACCAATGATGGTAATACGCGCGTCTTTTCTTTTAAGCACATATTCAAAAGCATTACCCAAAAACTGCATGGCAACGTCTTTAAACGCCAATGTCGGACCGTTCGACAAGCCTAAAACGTATAAATTATTGTCAAGCTTACGGACAGGAACAATCTCGTCAGAGCCAAACACCTCAGCAGTGTAAGTGCGCTCAATGATATCTTGCAAATCAGCCGCAGGAATATCAGTCGCAAAGCGCTGCATAATCGCCATCGCCAGCTGTGGATAGCTCAGCGCACGCCACTCAGTAAGCGTGGCACTATCAATATTCGGATAGTGCTCAGGCAACATCAAACCACCGTCTGGGGCAAGACCCATTAATAACACATCACTAAAATCCATCGGCGCTGTCTGACCACGGGTACTGATATATTTCATTAGATTGTCCTGTCTACAATGAGATTATTAGTTAAAACGGTTTATTCAGCAGTTTTTTGCAGCAAAGCATAATAGAAACCATCGCCGCTCTCGCTATCAATTGGCAAGCACTGACGACCGATCGCCTGTTCAATACCCCAATTACAATCGTCGCTAAATTCAATGGCTACTACATTGTTATAGTGAGTCATAAAATCCTGCATCTGCTCGACGTTCTCTTGCTTTAGGATAGAGCAAGTGACGTATAAGAGGTAACCACCAACTTTAAGTTGTGGCCATAGATTATGCAAGATATCGGCTTGTAGCAATGCCGTTTGCTCAACGTCTTCTTCAGTACGCAAGATACTGATGTCAGGATGACGACGGATTACGCCTGTCGCTGTACAAGGTGAGTCTAGTAATATAGCGTCAAATACGAGCTTACTCTTTTTCTTACCCGCCCCTTGCCATGTGGTCGCATCAGCACAGACAATATTAAGCTCAATATTTTTCTCAGCTTGCTGCAAGTCGTGCTGACTTAAGTTCAAGCGCTGTAAATTAGTATGAATACGCTCGATACGTGGTGCTTCATTATCTATCGCAGTAATCTTAACTTTCGAAATCACAGGCGACGTTTCAGCATCGTCTTGTTTCACGTGAAACAACGAAGACTCATTTGAGCTGATTAATTCTAACCAATGAGCAAGCTTACCACCCGGCGCTGCACAAGCATCTAAAATTCGAACCTCGTTGTTATTGGTGTCTATATCGCCGTCTGCATCATCGCTTTTAACACTTAGCTTATTAATTAAAGCGTTATGAATAAGCGGCGCGGCAAGCTGAGCATGCATATCTTGTACACTAGCAGCTCCTTCAGCGAATTGTGGTAAGGCATTGACTGCGGTACTTTGATGTAGTCTAAGACCTTTGGTTAATATGCTATTAGATGTGGCTGCATCCGATGAGTTGGGTAAATTAAAACCACTCGTTAGCTCAACCAAATCTGCTTCAACCTCAAATTCCACCAATGCTTGCTGATAATCCTCTACCGAGGTAACCGCTGTATTCACGCGTAAAAACATCGGTGCAGGTTGACGTAATCCTTGCATCAGATCGTCATACTGCTCACTCCAATCTTGCTTAAGCTGATAGGCAAGCCAATTCGGTAAGCTGTGTTTTTTATCACATTTCTTACGGAACTTACTTGGGTTCTTAGCGACTTTACGCAAGATGGCATTGATTAAACCGGTCGCATGCGCAAATTCGATTTCTTTTGCTGCTTCAACCGTTTCATGAATCGCCGCATGGTCAGCCACTTGCAAATAGAGCAGCTGCGTCAAACCTACTTGAATCGTCGTACGTACTTCTTTTTCATCAATAGAGTTATCAGCCAGACTATCGAGTAGACGCTCAAGGGCGTACCATTGGCGCAACGTCGTAAGCAATAGCGCATGAGCAAAACCTTTATCGCCGTCATGCAAACTGTTTAGTAGCGGATCAAGGACGCTCGCTAGCGACTGACCATTTTGAATCGCCAGTAAAGTGCGAATCACGCGGACGCGGACGCTACCATTCATGATAAGGTTGCTTGACGGTTTGAGCTTATTGTTTCTTGGCGCAGTGCTTCTCATTAAATTGAATTTCCTTGACGCCTAATAGTTAGCGTCTGATAAAAGTTGGATTGTTTGGTATTAAATGACGAATATAAAAATAAATAAGGTTAAGCGGTATTAAACTGATTTAGGAGCAATTATTTTGAGTCTGCTGTGAACTGATCGCCATCATTTAATTGGTTACCATGGCAGATTTGCTCGGCTGCCATTGGTTTACCACCAGCAAACTGTAATTCGGTAATGGCTAAAGTACTGGCTTGCGGTTTTTCGAGACCATTATCAATATTACTGTCATGACCACAAGCTACCAATATCGCTTTGCGTCCAACGCTAATCACTGTACCTGCTGGTTGGTCAGTTGGCTGCGATGTATTCACAGGCAAGCTGGCTAAAACCTTAACACGCTGCCCTGCCAAAAAAGTATATGCACCTGGCCATGGCGTCAGTCCACGAATTTGTCGTTCGATAATAGTCGCTGATTGCGTCCAGTCGATTTCGCCTTCGGTTTTGACCAGTTTCTCGGCATAATTGGCTTGACTGTCATCTTGAGGTACAGCCTGTGCTTGATAATGTGGCAAGTCCTTTAGCACGGTAATAATGGCCGTCGCACCAAGCTCAGCCATTTTATCATGGAGGCTAGCAGCCGTATCATCAGCCTTAATAGGTGCGCTGACTTTATAAAGCATATCACCTGTATCTAAGCCCTTATCCATCTGCATAATGGTAATGCCAGTCTCGCTATCACCCGCCAATAACGCGCGGTGAATAGGTGCTGCACCGCGCCAGCGTGGTAATAAGGACGCATGAATATTGAGGCAACCATAAGTCGGTGTGGTCAATACCCCAATCGGCAATATCAAGCCATAAGCCGCGACAATCATCACATCTGGCTGATAACTACGCAGAGTCTCACGTGCGATCAACCCTTCACTACTAGATTTTTTAAAGGTGAGAGGCTGCTCAACGGCAATATCATGCGCCAATGCGACTTGCTTTACTGCAGAGGCTGATAATTTTTGACCCCGTCCTGCCTTGCGATCAGGTTGCGTATACACAGCGACGATGTCTATATTCAACGCTTCTTGCTGGCTGATAAGCGCCTCAAGACTAACGGCGGCAAACTCAGGAGTGCCAGCAAACGCAACTCTTAAGCGCTTACTAGATGAGCAATCTTTCGTCGTAGATGGCATGGATAAATCGGAGGCAGAAGCAATTGTAGTCATAAACAGGCATTATATAGGGTTGATTGACTCATTATAGGTGAGTTTGCGATGTTGTGCCATGGTTGTAATAACGGTAATCGAGCGTTACCAATGATACGGTTTGTCTTTATAATAGAAAGCAAGCAGGGCGCTCTTATTGATGAGTTTATTTACAAAACAATGCGTGATTGAGTGATATTCCACTGCCATTCACCCTTTTTTTCTAGATAATAGCTGTACAACCGTAAAAGTTAAAACGGCTTGAATAAACCAGCTACTGTGCCAAACTGATGACTTACTCACTATGTTTCTTGTGTCGATATAGGACCACGCTTTCATGCAACAGTTTCAGTCCTTACAGCGCTTACTCATATTTTATGCACTGACCTTGCTGGTCATGTTGTCTATATACTATTTTGCGCTGTTTCACGAGATGAAAAACCAAAGTGAACAGCAAAGTATCGATACTTTCCATACATTGCAGTATGAAGTTACTGAACGTGATGATCTTCTAAACCCTGACATTAAAAGGATTTTAGAAAAACCTGTATTTGAAGACATAAGCTATCAGCTGGTTTTTATGATGCCCTCTGGGCAGACTTATATCCATCGCCATACTCAGCCCAATGAGCGTGCTTTTGCTAACGTTACGTTTCCTATCATTAGCTCATCCCCTTCTAATAACGGCAGTCATAGTGCTTACACGCTCAATAATCGCAACTTAACCGGCACCATTAAACTCAAAAGTGGTCATCAGCTTTATATTATATTGCGCCATAAGCCGCTGATCATTGACTGGATATCATATCGCTACTGGTTACCATTGATGGCAGCGATCATGCTGTTTATTATCGCTTTGCTGTATATGCTCAATCGTCGCACCAATTGGGAACAGCTGCTGATTTATACGGACAATCTAAGTAGCCACGCAAAAGAAGCCTATAGTCCGCCGCCTTTTTTGCAAAAAAAATCTACGCCTGAGTTTTTGCGTTTAGGCCATGCGCTGAGCCGTGTCAGCTACCAGCTGCATAATGACTATCGCCGCATTAAAACCCTAACACATCGTCTTGAACGTTTGGTTGATCAATCCCCTTTACCGATGCTGATGATCATGCGTCATGGTCAAATCAGCTTTTTCAATAAACGCTTTGAACAAATATTCATGTCTTTACCGCAAAGCGATAGCAACTATGAACTGACGGATTTTATCGCGGGTAAAGATGAATCCACGCAACGATTGCTGCAAACGTTATCCAACCTACGCGTTACTCGTACCTTAACAGTCTATGGGTTAGAAAATGAACAGACTTACCAATTGCACGTTACGCCATGGTTTGGTGAACATGGTCAGGTTCACGGCTTTACCGTACTGCTGAATAATGTTAATGAATTTGCCAGTCAAATAGGGCAATTACAGCAACAAAATCAACGGCTACAACGCCAAATTGATGAATTTAATACGATTAAATCGACGATGGGTCATGATTTGCGCCTGCCGTTAGAAGCAATGATTGACACGCTAGAACCGATTGATCCTGAGACATTGACTGCTGCGCAGAATGACATTTTAATATCCTTAATTAAAAGCAGTCAGAGTATGCTAACGACACTTAATGATGTGCTAGACATTGAGGAGATAGCGGTAAGAAGAACCCGCCTAAGCATTGAGCCTGTCGATATTTATAGACTGGGGCAACAGGTCAGTCAGTCATTTATAGAAAGGATAAGGCAGCAAGGACTTGAGCTGCTGTATTTTTTTACACCCGACAGTCCGCGTTGTATTGATACAGACCATCAGCGCCTACAGCAAATCTTGTACGACTTATTAGATAATGCAGTGAAATTTACCACTTCTGGCTACGTATCACTGACCATCGAAACGGTCAGTAATGCAGAGATATTAGCAACAAAAAACCGAAGCTTAGTAAATCTTAATAAAGACCTTACACTGATTAAAAATAGTAAAATCAATAAAGACAATCCCAATTATGCCTCACACGACTGGATTCGTTTTAGCATAAAAGACAGCGGTATGGGCATCGATATAGCGAAGCAACATCAACTGTTGGTTCAGCTTAATAAAAGCAGCAATCAAAACACCCATCGAAACGTTAATTACATGCAAAAGAACACGACTGGGCAAGGCCTAGGGTTAAATAACGTCAATAGTTTTGCGCGATTATTGGGTGGTTTTATTGAAATAAAAAGCACGATGACTGAAGGCAGCAGTCTGAATCTTTATCTACCTTGCAGACGTCCAAATTATCAGCCTATTTATCATCATAGTCAGCATTTGACTCATATCCATCTAATAGCAGTGATTAAACAACCACTACGTGCCAAACATCTGCGCGATTTTTGCGCATATTTATCGATGCCAGCTACTATCTATACCTCTATAGATAAATTAGATCTACAACAATTAAACGAAAAATTGGCACAAGACGAGCAAAGACTAGCCCCTATCTTGCTATTAGATTACGAATATTATGAAACCCTGTCTATTGCTTCCGCTAATCAGACGATAGGGAATGATGATAGACAACAAGCATTAAATACCCTACTCGATAATCCGTCGCTACCAAAGATACTACTCAGTATGAAACCTGAGCGCCGTATTCCCTCTATATTATTAGATAAATATGAAGGATTTTTGAGCAAACCATTAGATGCGACTTTATTGCTCTCTGAATTATTGCGCTTAACCTTACCAGCGAGACAGAATCTGGTTCAAGCCATAGAGATAAAAGAAGAGAATAAGCAGCTAGCAAACGAAGCAGATAAAGCTGCCAACGAGAATGTATTGCCACTTATCTTGGTAGTAGAAGACAGTCCAACCAATCAGAAAATAACGTGCAAAATATTGAGTAAACTTGGTTATCGCAGTGTGGTCGCAGAAGATGGTCAGCAAGCGTTAGATATGCTACAACAACAGCGTCAAGATATCTCACTCATTTTGATGGACTGTCGCATGCCTGTCATGGATGGGCTACAGGCTACCCAAGCGATTCGTGCGCAAGGCGATAAAATTGCGATTGTGGCGCTGACTGCAAACAACACCAAAGAAGATCGCGACGCTTGTATAGAAGTAGGAATGGATGAATTTTTAGCCAAACCGATCAATAAAAAAGAGCTAGAGTCGGTTTTACAGAGCTTCATAAAATCATGACAATCTGTAAAACCTACTTTTTAGGTTTAAGTTTTTACTTCATAAATCATTACTTCATGAACCAATTATTTCATAAAACCATTTTCTGCTAAAAATGCTTCTGTAATTTGGCTTTGCGGACTTGGCGTATTCATACCACTGGTTTGCGACTTATTTAACAAACGTTCTAAATAGCGCGCGACGATATCCACTTCGATATTGACTTTATTTCCAACCAGCCAATGCTTAGCGATATTGGTCACTTGTGCGGTATGTGGAATGATATTTAAAGAGACAATATTGTCTCGTACAAGGTTGGTCGTCAGACTAATACCATCAACCGTGATAGAGCCTTTGGTCGCTGTATAGTGCGCCAGCTCTTGTGGTATCTCGATTTCGATATAGATAGAGCGCGCATCTTGTTGCAACTTACTGACCACGCCGACGCCATCGACGTGACCCGCAACGATATGACCACCAAAACGCGTGGTTGGTAGCATCGCTTTCTCTAAATTCACTGTATGACCAGCTTTTAAAGTTTCTAATGCGGTACGAGCGATAGTTTCACGTGAGACATCGACCGAGTAATGATTACTCCCTAGGTCTACGACGGTTAAGCAGATACCATTGGAGGCAATAGAATCTCCTAGCTTCACATCACTAAAATCCAAACCATCAGACTCTATCGTCAAACGTATATCACCGCCCGTAGGCTGCATGGACTTAACCTTTCCAACACTCTCTATAATTCCAGTAAACATATCGACCTCATTTCATTATGATATTGTCTTTATAGACAACATATCTTGATCTATTAAGATTGTGGCAGCATTTGTCTAAGCCAGTTTTTTATGGCAACTTGGGCTTAATTGAGCCTATGATGGGATAGATTGTGGATAAGTACTGATAAATCAACTCATAATGTATTAAAACACGCATTTCCGTTAAGTTATCCACAGAAAACAAGATATTGACTAACATCAATAAAGCTTAGTAATAAAACCTAAGTTACTGATTATATTGAATTAATATCAATTTTTTATAAAAGACCTAGTTTTCTGTTTCATGTGAAACAAAGTTATGCACAGTTTCATGTGGAACCTTGCACAACACTGGCTGTTTATCCACACTTAGCAAAAATTTAGCCTAAACTATGGATAATCTGTTTATAAATAACCAGTTATAGCGGTAATAAAATCAGTTTAAGGTCAGGACTTAATGTTTCATGGCTATAAATATTAAAACGCAACTGCTGAGCTAGAGACAATGGGTTAAAATCGACCATCGGTCTTGCTTGCGCGCCTAACAAACAAGGCGCCTGATAAACAATCAACTCATCTACCAATTGTTGGCTTAAGAAGCCACCAGTAACACTAGCCCCTGCCTCTACCAATACGTCATAACATTGATGATCACTGACTAATTTTTTTAGTAATTCAGTCAAGTTATCTTCGCGCCAATAAATCGTATCCGGTCGACGGCATAATTGATAGTCAGACTGTAAGCTGTGTTCTAAGCGCTGACGCCTATCGAGTACGACAACCTTAGGAGCAGGAACTTGTTCAGGTGGCACAGCTAATTGGTTGGAACGTACATTAAGCTGTGGATTATCCGCGATAACCGTTTCGCTACCGGTAATAATCGCGCCACTTTGTGCACGTAGCTTCTGCACATCTTCGCGGGCAGACGCTGAGGTAATCCATTTTGACTCCCCAGATGCCATCGCGGTACGACCGTCAAGGCTGGTGGCAATTTTCAGTCGTACATAAGGCATCTGGGTGCGCATTGCCTTTAAAAACCCACGATTTAAAGCTTCTGCTTGCTCGGTTAATATACCGACTGTCACTTGAATTCCAGCCTGCTCTAACAGTTTCACACCACGTCCTGCCACTTGTGGATTGGGATCAAGCCCTGCGATTACGACACGTTTCACACCGGCATCAATAAGGCCCAAAGCACAAGGTGGCGTACGCCCCGTATGACTACAAGGCTCTAAAGTCACATAGGCGGTTGCACCTAAAGCCCTCGCACCCGCTTCTTTTAGCGCAAATACTTCTGCATGAGGCTGACCAGCTTTCGGATGAAACCCTTGACCGACGATCGCTTCTGCTTGCACGATAACACAGCCTACCGCTGGATTAGGTCTGGTGGTATATAAACCCTGTTTGGCTTGTTCGATCGCAAGCATCATAAAGTAGCGGTCTTGCGCATTCTGAATATGGTTTGAGGCTGGCATAAAAGTAAACTTCATTAATAATGACAGGAAATTCTATCTAAGAAAACAAGCATTTTGAGCCAAAAAGTAAATAGGTAAGATTCGATTGTAGTCATCAATTTACTTATCATTTGGACGAATATTGGCAATCTCTTGATGGAAAGCATCAATATCTTGAAAGTCGCGGTAAACACTAGCAAAGCGTACATAAGCAACATCATCTAACGTTTTAAGCTCACTCATGATAATCTCACCCAACACCTTACTACTAATTTCGCGCTCACCCATCTGTCTAACACGCTTCTCAATACGACTGATCATCGCTTCTTGTTCATCAATCGTGATAGGGCGCTTTTGTAGAGGTAATAAGATAGAACGACGCAGTTTTTCGTTATCATAAGGCTCAATTTTACCGCTTGACTTGATGATTCTTGGCATGACTACTTCTACCATCTCAAAAGTAGTGAAACGCTCTTGGCAGCTATTGCATGAGCGGCGACGACGGACTTGCGCACCTTCTGCCGCCAGACGCGAATCAATAACTTTCGTCTCTGACGCGTTACAATACGGGCAATGCATAGCGTTTCCTTATTTCAATATTAAGCGCAAGAATCACAAGTCACAAGTCACAAGTCACAAGTCACAAGTCACAAGTCACAAGTCACTACTTATAAGACCAAATTTTCTGAGAATTGACGAGTTGTATCAAGCAATTCAAAAAAATCGGCTGGTTATTTTCCAATACAGAAACTACCAAAGATTTTGCCCAACAAGTCATCCGCACTAAACGCTCCCGTAATCTCACCCAAACTGTTCTGAGCCTGACGTAAGCTTTCGGCGACTAATTCACCTGCTTGAAACACCGTTAACTGCTCGTGCGCCTCTGCTAAAGAGTCGGCTGTGCGTCTAAGTGCATCTATATGACGTGTGCGAGCAATTAGGCTGTTTTCTGGCGGATGAAAACCGACCTTAGCACATAAGGCTTCGACCAGATTATCGATACCAGCACCTGTTTCACATGAAACATTAATTTGTTCATAACCACGTTCTTTTATTGCGATTTGCGAGACAGAGGGTATTTGACTGCTACTATCATCTAGTAAGTCACTTAACAAATCACTCTTATTAGCAATAATCAATAAGCGTTTGGCCTCTGGTAACTCACCAAATAATTGTTCTGCAAGCTGTAGCGGCGTACTTTCTTCTTCAAGATCACGAGTCACATCGTAGACCATCAGCAGCATATCAGCTTGGGTAATGGCTGTACGCGCACGTTCAATTCCAATACGCTCTACCGTGTCTTCTGTGTCACGCAGACCCGCCGTATCGGTAAGATGAAGTGTCAAACCGTTGAGCACCACGGTCTCTTGCAGCGTATCACGAGTCGTACCTGCAACGTCAGTAACGATAGCGCGCTCTTGCCCTGCCAGACGATTCAGCAAGCTTGATTTACCCGCATTTGGTCTACCTGCTAAGACCACATGAATACCATCACGTAGGAGCTGACCCTGCTTGGCGGTCGCCAATACTTGCTGTATCTTGTCTTGCGTTTGCTCCAGTTTACTTTGTATGACGCCGTCTGATAAAAAATCCACGTCTTCTTCGTCAGGGAAATCAATCGCCGCTTCAACATGCAAGCGAAGATGAATAAGCTGCTCTAATAGCTGATTAATCTTCTTTGAAAACTCACCACTTAGCGAGCGAATGGCACTACTCGCAGCGGCAGCACTGGTCGCATCAATGGCATCAGCGATAGCCTCTGCTTGTACCAAATCCAATTTATCATTATCAAAAGCACGATAAGAGAATTCCCCAGCACCCGCTTGTTTTGCGCCCAGCTCAAATACCCTTGCTAGCAGTTGGTTTTGTAGAATCATGCCGCCATGCCCTTGCAGCTCAATCACATCTTCCCCTGTGAACGAATGCGGGCCTTTAAAGTACAGCACTAACCCTTCATCAATTACTGTACCATCAGCCTGATAAAAACGACAAAAACTGGCCATACGTGGCGTAAAAGCAGACTTACCCGTTAGTGTACAGGCAATGTCATAAGCACGCGCACCCGACAGACGTATAACACCAACGCCACCTCTTCCAAGCGGTGTGGCAATAGCCGCAATCGTGGCCAAGCCAGATGCTTTAGGTGGTTCAGATGCTTTAGGTACGTTTGACGCCATCTCTAGGGAATCCACAATTACTCTCAATAGCTAAAAACTCCATTATAGACGGCTGGACACAGACTGACAAAGCAAACTTTAAATAGCCATGCTTTGCGCTTATTTTATTTCAGATCAGTGAGCGATAATAGAAATGTCACACATAAAAAAACCACCGCCGTAGCGATGGTCTTTTATCAATTGATGAGCTACTTAGTCCAATACTTTAACAGTACGACGCTTTTGCTCTTCTTCGACTTTTTTATTGACAATATATTGCTGAGTCATACTAAACAAGTTGTTGACTGTCCAGTATAGTACGAGACCCGCTGGGAAAAACAGCATGAAAGCAGTAAAAATGATTGGTAAGAACTTCATCACTTTCGCTTGCATCGGATCAGCTGGCTGCGGGTTTAGCTGCTGCTGTACAAACATCGAGGCACCCATCAGCAATGGTAAAATAAACCAAGGATCCATCGCCGATAAATCCTGAATCCATAAAATCCAAGGCGCATGACGCAGCTCAACACTTTCAACCAATACCCAATATAGCGCTAAGAAGATAGGCATTTGCATCAAAATAGGCAAACAACCTGCCATTGGATTGACTTTTTCTTCTTTATAAATAGCCATCATTTCTTGCGACATCTTCATTCGATCGTCGCCATGCTCTTCTTTAAGTGCGGCTAATCTTGGTGCAATCGCACGCATCTTCGCCATTGAATAGTAACTCTTATTCGAGAACCACATCAGAGCAATTTTGACTAAAATCGTCAATACAATGATTGACCAACCCCAGTTACCTATGACTTTATGAATACCGTCCAAGATGGCAAATAAAATTTTCGATATTGGCCATAACAACCCATAATCAACCGTTTTATTAAGGCCTACTGCCACATCTTTTAGCTCAGATTGTACTTTAGGGCCAGCGTATAACGTGGCATCTAATGTCACTTGTTTATTTGGCGCGACATTGACAGGTTGACTGTTGAAACCGATGAAGTAATCATCGCCTGTTTCACGGCTAAAGAAAGTAGCAGTAAAGTTTTCAGGTATCCATGCTGATACAAAATAATGCTGCACAACACCAACCCAACCTTTATCACTACTAACAGCTAGCTCACCATCATTAAAGTCTTTAAATTTGAGCTTGTTATAGGGGTCATCAGGGGTACCCCAAGCGCCGCCTAAATAAGTCGCCATACTAAGCGCACCCTTATCAGACATACCTGGATCTTTACTGTCATCACGTTTCAACTGGGCAAATAGCTGACCTTGCCACGGTTGTGTAGAAGCATTTTGTATTTGATAGCTAATATCAATCGGATATTTATTTTCAGTAAAGGTAAATGTCTTAGTAACGGTCACGCCATCTTTTTTATAAGTAAGCGGTACTGACAGCGTCTGTTGCCCTGCTTCCATGACGTAATTATTAGCAGTGTGGCTGTATTTGGCACGACCTTCTGCAGTATCAATACCATTAGGACCAATAAGACCAGACTGAGCCACATACACGCGATTACTATTATTCTCTAGCAATACGAAAGGCTTATCGCTATCGAGTGTTGCGTCATACTGCTTAAGAGCAGCATAAACAATATCGCCGCCTTCTGGGTTGATTTTTATATCATAGCGATCAGTAGTGACCGTGATTAATCCCGTGTCTTTAGCAGGCGTTGCCGTCACAGCATCATTAGCGACTGTATTATTATCAACAGGCAACGTCTGTACCGGAATATCACCTGCGGCACCAGTTGTCGAAGGGATGTCAGCACCTACTGAAGTAGTGGTTTCTGACACCGCATCTACAGCTGGCGCATCGGCATAATCATCTCGCCATGCCAAAATCAGCAGATAAGCGGTGATTAACATCGCAATGATGATCATCACCCGAAATATCTTTTGCATAAACCTTTCCTAGATTAAAAAATTAGGGAATGAAAAATTAGGGCATGTGTCATGACCGTACAATTATCATCATATGTGACAACAGTATTGCTAGTCATTTACATAAAATGTGCATCATTTTACTAAAAATCTGCCTTAAATGATACCAAGAGTGTGGATAACTTGTGGGTAACTAAATAGATATCCACAACTTCGCAGTCTATGATGAACGCTATGTTAGTTTCATCATATGGTTTAAGCGAGACACATAGCTTTTATTATCTCTAAAAATATATAAACCTTGAACTTTGACACTAGTAGCTAGTGCGTTAAAAGGTACATATTGATAATGATAAGAAGATAACGGTAGCGGCACAAAATCAATGCCGTGTCCACCCAAAGGATGACAACTGCCAATACGTTTCAATAATAACCAACTGCCTGCTCGGACTCCATGCCATGCCAAAGCTTGTTTACCATAATTCGAGCACGTAGGATAATAGCGGCAACGAGCAGGTAATAGTGGACTTATTAACTTTTGATAAAAAACAATAAAATAATAAATAATTTTATAAAGCAAATTATTTAAATTAATAAATAAAAAATTCATTTTATTTTTTTTCTATTTTTTTAATAATATTAATTATTTGATTTTTTAATTCTTTATTATCTATATCTTTTATAGATTTTTTAAAAATAAAAACAATATCTTTGTTTTCTAAAGAATGAGCCTTTACACGAAAATGCTCACGTATTTGACGCTTGATTAAATTTCGCGCGACAGCCGTAGGAACTTTACGCTTGGTAATAGCCATGCCGACTCGTGGCTTATCCTGATCATTGGTACGCACAAATGCCATTAGATGGCTCTGATGAAGCTTACGCTCAGGTGCATCAAAAACCTCACGGAAGGCCGCAGGCGTGAGCAAACGCTGCTCTTTGGTGAAGCGGGCATTAGCTGCCGCTGAAACAGTATTGGACATAGCACAACCTAGTATAAGAGCGAATAACGGTAGCGGAAATAATAGCGCAGAAATAACAACAAAGTACAGAGACAAAAAAAGCGCCGATGTGGGCGCTTTTAATATATGGCTAAGTGTCAGTTGTGGTGATTGACTATCGCAATCTATAAATAATAGAAACACAACAAGCACTATAAGCCATGCTTATCGCAATCTACTGATTATACAGTAAGACGATGACGTCCTTTAGCGCGGCGACGAGCTAAGACCTGACGGCCTTTTTTAGTTGCCATACGAGCACGGAAACCGTGAGTACGTTTACGCTTGATCACGCTTGGTTGGAATGTACGTTTCATAACTCACCTATCAAAATAATGGACTAAATTCGTAATAACGGAGGATTATACCACCGCATAGAATCTGGGTCAATGAACTAATTTAATCTATGTCGATGCAGACAGATATTTTGACAGAGGAAATATCATTTTAAATGATTCATCGTGTGTAAAGTTCATATTCATAACTAAAAAATAACGACTCAGTTAATTAATTCAGTGATGGATTTTCAAAAGTTATCCACAGTTTGTGCTGAACTCTATAATAATTAACTATTAATATATATAAGTATTGTTGTTATTGGGGGCTCGATTATCTGTGGCTAAGTAAGTTTTCCTTTTTATTATCAATGTATTGTACTATGGGTAAACCTGTGGATAACCTGTGGGCTAAATATGGATAACTCACCTTTTAAAGTTATACACAAAAGTATCCACAGCCTTATCCCCAAAAAACAAGGTTTTATCCACAGGGTATTTGTGTTAGATTAGCCCCTACTTAATATGTGGCTTCGTATAGTTTATCAACGTAACTTCCAATATGGTTTCCAACGGAAATAATTGCGGAAAATATTAAGGTCTACGCAACAGATCATACTGCTAAAACACAAATATTATTTCAAATTATAGGGTTAGTATTTTTCATGATAGACACAGCAAATATTTGGGATAAATGTCTAAATGACCTACGATATAACGTCAAAGACAACGTATTTACTATGTGGTTGAGACCATTGTCAGCTCATCAAGAGGCGCAAACGCTGACTATACTTGCTCCTAATGATTATTTTGTGACTTACATCAAAAAAAACCACTTGCAAGAGATACAGCAGCTGGTTGCTAAGCACAGTCAAGGAAGTATTGAAGAGGTGGTTGTGCGTGTTGATAACGCTGGCCGCGATAGCGAAGACAATCGTCAATTGCAATCAGGGTCTTTGTTTGAAGAAGATAAACCCTCCCCTACCCCTGCAGATCATAAGTTTGAAACCATTCATCATAACAATGCAAAAGCAGATATTGATGCCAATATGCGTCACGCAGAATTGGTTGATTCTGCTGATGCTAAGTCGTTAAGTTACCTAAACCCTGACTTTACTTTTGAAACTTTTGTCACTGGCAAATCTAACAATCTGGCTTATAAAGCCTGTTATGAGCTTGGTAAGCGCCAATCAAAAAATCGACACAATCCTTTATTTATATATGGACCTTCTGGTTTGGGAAAAACGCATTTAATGCATTCTGTAGCACATCGATATTTAAAAAATAATCAAAGTTTTTATTATTTCACTTCTGAAAAATTTATTAATCAATTGGTTTATTCATTAAGAAATAATAAAATAGAAGATTTTAAAAAGAAAATTAAAAAAGTGGATTTATTGATTGTAGATGATATTCATGTATTGGCAGGAAAAACCAAAAGTAGTAATGAGTTTTTGACATTATTTGCAGATTTTACCAGTGGTGATAAACAACTGATTTTGGCTTCAGATCGTCATCCTTCGCAAATGACCGAATTCGATGAACGTTTTAGATCGCGATTTTCTTGGGGTCTCACTGTAGCAGTTGATCCGCCTGAGATTGATACTCGTGTGCAAATTTTGCAAAAAAAAGCAGCTTCATATGGTATGACACTGCCTAAAGAATGCGCATTATTCATCGCTCAAAACGTGGTTTCAAATGTTAGGCGTTTAGAAGGTGCTCTAAATCAAGTTTTTGCTAATGCTAATTTGACGGGTGCACAGATTACTCTTGAAATGGTGCAATATGCGCTAAAAGACATCGTCGCGATGCGTGTGCAAGCTGTGAATATGGATAATATTCGCAAAGTGGTTGCTGAGTACTATGACGTGACCATCAAAGAAATGATGGGTCGTAAGCGTACACGCAGTATTGCTAGACCTCGCCAAATTGCGATGGCACTATCACGTGAATTGACCGGTGATAGCTTTCCTGAAATTGGTCAGTCATTCGGTGGGCGCGATCATACAACGGTGATGCATGCTTGCGATAAAGTTAATGAGCTACGAGCAGCGGATCCTGCGTTTGATAAGGATTACAAAACACTGGCATTGATGCTGCAAGCGGGTTAGTAGGTCGCGGTATCACTATGTTTTAGTGGATTGATATGGTTTATAATATTAAAAATACGAGTAGACAGACAGCGAATGGATTATAGTCAATAGACAGGGTATGATTAAGCCATTATTGTTAAGTTTTATAATAAAAATCATTTAAATAAGAGTAACCAAGCATGCAATTATCGATTAATCGAGAGTCGTTACTAAAAGCCATTAATTTGATCGCCAAGGCTGCTGATAAACGGCACAATATGGTTATTTTAGGCAATATCAAGCTACAGCTATCCGAATCAACGCTTATTTTGACGGCTTCTGATTTAGAAGTAGAGCTGACATCGACTTTGAAACTGCCTGCTGGTGCTTGTGTTGAAGCTGGTACCACGACTTTACCTGCAACAAAGTTAAAAGACATCTGTAAATCATTGCCTGCACAAGCTCAAATTAATTTGGCCACTCAAGAAAATGAACGCTGCTTATTAACCAGCGGCAAGAGTCGATTCACCTTAGGCACATTACCTAGCGAAGATTATCCGAGTTTGGGCAATCCCGAAAATATCACGCCATTGACCATCAGTCGCAATCGTCTTATCGATTTGATTCATAAAACGCAGTTTGCAATGGCGATTCAAGATGTACGCTATTATTTGACTGGCATGTTGTTTGATGTGTCGCAACAGCAGCTGACGACGGTTGCAACCGATGGGCATCGATTGGCTTTAGCGCGCAGCGTTATCGATGTCAGTGCTGATTTAAATATGCAGGCTATTTTGCCCCGTAAAGCTGTGATTGAGCTTGAACGCTTGGCCTCTGAGCTAGGAAAAATGCTTGGTGAGCAAGACAATCAGGTCACCTTGAGCTTTGGTCGTGAGTTTCTGCAAGTGAGCTTACCGTTTGGTGACGTTGATAGTGCAGGGCAGGTCAATCAAAACCTGATGGTTACTTTCACTGCGCGTCTGATTGATGGGAAATTCCCTGATTATCGCCGAGTGATGCCAAGTAATACGGATAAACTGGCTTTATTCAATCAAGAAAAAATGACCGACGTACTGCGCCGTGTCGCGATTTTAAGTAATGAAAAATCTCGCGGTGTGGTGTTTAATTTTGCCAGCGACGGCATGGTAGAAGTTCGTGCTAATAATGCAGAGCAAGATGAAGCGGTGGAGATGATACAGGCGAAGTATGAAGGTGAGCCGATGGAGCTGTCTTTTAATGCGGCTTATTTACAAGATGTGCTTGGTGTTATTCAAGGTGACTTGCAAATGCACATGAGCCAATCGAATGCGTCGGTGCTAGTCAATCAGCTGAATGATGAGTTCCATCAGTATGTCATTATGCCAATGCGTATATAGTTTCTGTATAATTTCTATATGTTTTCAATAGGCTTAATAGCAGAGGCTAAAGACACTCAGTTTACACTTAAAAATTAAGGTAAGGTAAGCTGAGCTGAGCTGAGTGTCTTTGATTAGAATACAGTATTTTAAATTTAATATTTATTAAACTTTTGCCTATTTTTATAGGTAGCGTCAATAGGTGGCTGTCGGCATTATGATTGAACGTCTACAAATATCGAACCTACGCAACCTGACGCACGTCAATCTACATGCAACAGCTTGCAACGTCATTATCGGTGCCAATGGCAGTGGAAAAACCTCATTACTCGAAGCCATATTTCTGCTATCAAGAGGAAAAAGCTTTCGTCATCACCAGCCAAAACGCTATATCCAGCACCATCAAAATACAGCGACTGTATACGCTAGACTCAATGATAGTAGTACCTTAGCTATCCAAAAACAAGCTGACGCGACCACAATTCTACGGCTCAATCAAACCACTGTCTATAACCAAAGCATCTTAACTGAGCAGCTACCAACGCTACTGATAGATCCATCGACGATGGATATGTTAGAGCAGGGTAGTGCTAGTCGTCGCCAGTTGCTAGATTGGCTAGTGTTTCACATGAAACAAGGTTTTCATCCGCAATGGCTCGCCTATCAGCGTCTATTAAAACAGCGCAATAGTTTATTAAAAAAGACACGTCATTTGACCCAAGTGCAGCTCGCTGAACTAAAATCGTGGGACAAAGGACTTAGTAATCATGCGGCACTGATTCATCATTATCGCGAACGCATATTCGCAGAATGGCAGCCTTATTTTGCTGAAAGTATCGTGCAGTTATTACCTGCTTATGCGGAGCAATTGAGCCTTAGCTATAATGCTGGTTACGATACTACTGTTGCGCTGGATATACAGCTTAACGAGCGCTTAGAACAGGATTTGCAACTTGGATATACTCGTATCGGTAATCACCGTGCTGATGTTCATGTGCATTGGCGTTCTAATGACTCGACAGCGTCGAATAACAATTTCTCAGATACAATGCATGAAGCGGACACTAACCTCAAAGTACCTGTTATAAAAGAGCAGGCAGCCAATGTATTGTCGCGTGGTGAAAAAAAGCTATTAATCACAGCACTGCGTTTATCGCAACTGCCACTACTGCTAAATACCCAAAAGACTAATGATCTATCAAATGATAGCGCTCATGCTCAGGTGACACCAGTGGTATTGCTAGATGATATTACTGCAGAGCTTGATGATAGGGCGATAGATATTCTATTGTCGACGTTAGCGCAGCTGCCATGTCAGGTATTTATGACCAGCTTAACCGATGATATTTTGCCTTTGGTGCATCAATATTGGTCAGAACCTAATATGTTTCATGTGAAACAAGGTCAAATCTTTAGTCCTTAATTATCTCCTTTATGTTATTTCCTTTATGTTATTTCCTTTCTCCATGGTCTTTCATATCGATACTTATCTACCTGTCGTTTCGTAACGATATAGGCTATCTTTGCGAGCTGGTTTTATAGGCATAAAACGCTCAGTAAACAGTGACTTAGAGGCAAAAAAATGCTAAAATGGGGCTTTATTTTTGTCCTGTTCTCAGCAAGTTGTTTGATGACGTTATATAGGTGTTTTGCAATGCCTGTAAATTTCTAAGTATTTGATAAATAGATGTTTTATTTGCTCTCTTGGTTTTTATAATGTTTAAAAAAAGAAGCCGATGTTAGAAAAAAAAGCGCGGACTTGAAACTCTTTTTAAGTCGCTATCAACACTCAAGAATTTTTAGCTAATCGTGTATTAGCTGGTAATGCTTATCAAAGGTTTTGACTATAAAAATTAAGTCTAAAATAACGTTATGAGGCGTCATCGTAGTGGTGCGCTAATAACAAACGGCTGATTATGGCTAGATTAAGGAATGCACATGAGTGATTCATTACCTAACGACCACGAGCAACTGACGTCAGACAGCATTGCTGAAACTACGGCACCAGCGGTGGTTCCTGAAAGTTTACCTTCTGATTATAGCTCCAAAGATATTCGTGTATTGCGCGGGTTAGAAGCGGTACGCGTACGCCCTGGTATGTACATCGGTGATACGGATGATGGTACAGGCTTACATCATATGGTCTTTGAGGTGGTGGATAACTCTATCGATGAGGCTCTGGCGGGTCATTGTGATCAAATCGATATCATTATCCACGAAGACGAATCTGTGAGCGTTATGGATAATGGTCGCGGCGTGCCTGTCGATATCCATCCAGAAGAAGGTGTATCTGCGGCGCAGGTCATTATGACTGTCTTGCATGCAGGCGGTAAGTTCGATGATAACAGCTATAAAGTATCAGGCGGCTTACATGGTGTTGGTGTCTCGGTCGTTAACGCCCTATCGAAAAAGCTTGAAATGAACATCTGGCGTGAAGGTTATCACTACCATCAAACCTATACCGATGGGGTGCCTGATGCAGACATTCAGCAGATGGAACCAACCGACAAAACTGGTACGCAAATTCGCTTTTATCCAAGTAGCGATGTGTTTACTGGCACCATCTTTGAGTACGATATTTTAGCGAAGCGTTTGCGTGAGCTATCATTTTTGAATTCGGGTGTACGCATTGTTTTAACGGATGAGCGTATTGATAAGCGTCATGAGTTTGAACACAAAGGCGGCTTGTCAGAATTTGTCAGCTATATCAATGCTGGTAAAGATGGCATCAATGAAGTCTTTCATTTTGTGAGTGAGCAAGATGATGGTATCAGTGTCGAAGTGGCGTTACAGTGGACAGATACTTATAACGAAAAAGTGTTTTGTTTCACCAACAATATTCCCCAAAGGGATGGTGGTACGCATCTATCTGGCTTTCGTTCAGCGTTGACGCGTTGTTTGAATACCTATATGGATCGCGAGAATCTCTTTAAAAAAGAGAAGGTCGTTGCTACTGGTGATGATGCGCGTGAAGGTCTAACCGCTATCGTATCCGTTAAAGTTCCAGATCCTAAGTTTTCGAGTCAAACCAAAGATAAACTGGTATCAAGTGAAGTGAAATCTGCTGTCGAATCAGCAATGCATGATAAGTTTAATGATTATCTGCAAGAGAATCCAAGCGCTGGTAAGGCTATTGCTGGCAAAATAATTGATGCCGCTCGTGCTCGTGATGCCGCTCGTAAAGCCCGTGAGATGACGCGTCGTAAAACCACGTTAGATATCGCTGGTCTGCCTGGTAAGTTGGCAGATTGCCAAGAAAAAGATCCGGCATTGTCAGAACTTTACATTGTGGAGGGTGACTCTGCAGGTGGTTCAGCAAAACAAGGTCGTAGCCGCAAAACCCAAGCGATTTTGCCATTGAAAGGTAAAATCCTAAATGTAGAGCGCGCACGCTTTGACAAAATGCTGTCTTCTGCTGAGGTTGGTAACTTGATTACTGCGCTTGGTTGCGGCATTGGTCCAGACGAATATAATCCAGATAAAGTACGTTATCATAAAATCATCATCATGACCGATGCGGACGTTGATGGATCACATATTCGTACCCTGTTGCTGACTTTCTTCTTCCGTCAAACGCCTGAGTTGATCGAACGTGGTTATATTTATATCGCCCAACCACCGCTTTATAAAGTGAAAAAAGGTCGTCAAGAGCTGTACCTGAAAGACGACGAAGCACTCAAAGCGTACTTATTGTCTTCAACGATTGATAATACTAAGCTGCATATCAGTGCGGATGCTCCTGCTATTACTGGTCAAGCGCTAGAAACGCTACTAAATGATTATAACCAAACGCAGCTGATCAAAGCCCGTTTGCAGATTCGTTTTCCAGCGGTGTTATTGGATGCGCTGACGCATACACCGAAGCTTAGCACCGATATGACTTATGATTTGCCTGCGATGCAAGCGTGGCAAGAGGCGATGCAAGCTCAGCTTGAGCACTTCGGTAGTGACTTGAGTCCGGAGATTGAACTGGTCAATATCCATGCGCCGCAGCCTAAAAATATGGATGCTGCTGCTGCTGATTTATTGGGTATGAAGCCTGTCATTGAAGTTGAAGGCGGGGAAAATGTTGACGCTGAAGCTCCAGTAGCAAAAGCACAGTGGCTACCGCGTATTACGGTGTATGTGCACCAGTTAGCCCATCATTATCTGCTAGATGCTAGCTTTATCAATTCGGGCGAGTACAGCAAGTTGCTGCGTTTGTCTGCTGAATGGAATACCTTGCTTGCAGAGGATGCCTTTATCCGCCGTGAAGCAAGTGCGGGAACCACTAAAGACATTCCTGTACGTGACTTTGATTATCTCTGGCAGCAGATGATGCTTGATGCGCGTCGTGGTCTAGCAATTCAGCGCTATAAAGGGCTGGGTGAAATGAACGCAGATCAGCTCTGGGATACCACGATGGATCCTGAAAACCGTCGTATGCTACGCGTGACGATTGAAGATGCGATTGCGGCGGATCATATGTTTACTTGCTTGATGGGTGATCATGTTGAACCGCGTCGTATTTTCATTGAAGAGAATGCATTGACGGTGTCTAATTTAGACATTTAGGTTGGACATAAAAAGTTGCGAAATCATTGTTAATTAATTAAAAAAACCACCGCTTTGGCAATCAAGGCGGTGGTTTTTTAATGTTAGAATTGTTTCACGTGAAACTTAGTTTACGAATTGCTTTAGATAATGGATATAGAAATGATCGAAGTTTTTTTACTTGCGATAGCCTTGGCGATGGATGCATTTGCGGTATCAATTGGGTTAGGGGCTAAATCGCAAAATAAATCATCTGCTTATGTGCTGCGTTTAGCCGTTTATGCAGCGCTTTATTTTGGTATTGCACAGGGTGTGATGCCGCTAATTGGTTATCTATTGGGTGCAGTATTATTAGGCTGGTTAGCGACTGCTGCACCGTGGATTGGTGGTGGGATTCTTATTCTGCTTGGCGCTAAGATGTTATATGAAGCGTTTAATGGTGAGGTTGAAGCGGTATTAGCAGACAGTTTCGATGAAAATATACAAGAAAAAATCAATCATCGTATGATGTTTACATTGGCTATTGCTACCAGTATTGATGCGATGGCAGCAGGCTTTACTTTAAACTTACTGGCAATTAATGCGTGGTTAGCCTGTTTAATCATCGCTATTGTCACCGCTGTATTTGGCTTTTTTGGTATCTATTTAGGTAAGCATTCAGGTACGTGGCTCGAGGATAAAGCTGAGATACTTGGTGGATTAGTATTGATAGCCATTGGTATAAAGGTGATGTTTATCCGTTAATAAGCATCGTTATTTGAATTGATTCTCTACAATAAAAAGCACCCCTTTGATAATCAGAGGAGTGCTTTTTTGATAAAGGCTTTGTTTCACGTGAAACTATAACTATTTTATATTAACTACTATCTATTCTTCGTCAGTATCAAAACGCCATGCGAGTATACGCGTACTTTTTTGACCTTGGCTCATCTCAATGATGCGCATTTGGGCAACACCAAGTTGTTTTAACAGCAATTGCATTGGTTTCACGTTTTCTGATTTTGAGACTAAACTTGTGAACCAGCCAACATGCTCAGCGAAATCTTGACTCTCTTTTGCCATTTTGGTTAAGAAGGCAATCTCACCGCCTTCAGACCATAGCTCTTTATGCTGACCACCAAAGTTTAGGTTTTGCGCGGCATTACCAGACTTGGTTGAGCTGCGGCTAATTTGTGCGTTCTCATTCTTACCGCGATGTCGTTGCAAATTATGCTGCTTACGGCTATTGGCTTCCATCGCTTCTTCTAATGAGGCATGGAATGGCGGGTTGCAAACCACCACATCAAAGTAATCTTGGCGACCGATGATATTTTTAAAAATAAATTTAGGTTCGGTCTGTAGTTTGACTTTAACGGCACTTTTTAGCTTTGGATTGGTCTCACAAATCAGCGCAGCCGTATTGACTGAAATAGGGTCAATGTCTGAAGCTGTAAAGCGCCAGCCATAGCTTTGGCTACCAACAATCGGATAAATAGCGCTGGCACCAGTACCAATATCAAGGGCATGGATTTCTTTGCCAGTCGGTGGGGTATTCTCTTTATTCACATGCGTGGTTTGTGCGAGTAAATCGGCAATGTAGTGAATGTAATCGGCACGTCCCGGAATCGGTGGACATAGATAACCTTCCGGGATATCCCAAAATTTCACACCATAATAATTTGCTAGTAGTGCCTGATTAAGGACGCGCACGGCGGCACTGTCTGAAAAGTTAATCGTCGACTCGCCTTTGGGATTAGTGATGGTATGCTTAGCAAGCTCAGGCAAAGCGCGAGTCAATACTTCAAAGTCATAACGACCTTGGTGCGGATTGCGCGGATGTAGCTGCCCTAATTTTTTAGCAGTCTCAGGCGATCTGTTTCGGTGATTGTTGGCGGTCGGGCGACGGTTCATAGGCTTACTGGTCATAGTATCGGGCTTTGATATGTGAATGTAATGCACCATTTTAGCAGATTTCACGAGTCACTAGCGCCTTATCGGCTACGTAAAATCAGATTTAATCCCAATATTATCATCGCTGTACCCAATACACGGTCGATCCAATGTTCAAAACGCTGAAAGCGACGATGAATGGCAGGAATAGACAGTAACATCACCACGGTACTAAACCATGCCATCTGCAAGACCATCATCCAGATACCATAAATAGCCAATTGCCACAGCGGTATATCGGGTGATAAAACGAGGGTAAATATCGCGACGAAATAGACGGGCGCTTTGGGATTAAACACATTGCAAAAAAATCCACGGCGTAGAATGGAAGCGGTTGAGTCTGTATCAGTAGGCGGTTTTTTATTAGAAATGGCTTTATCAGAAAGTTCGGCATCATTGGTAGAAGTCGTTTGCTTAATAAGCATATCTTGTGAAACGTGAGCGCCTGAATCTATTAGCTCTGCTGAATTTTCTAAATCTGATGCTTTTTTCGGTTTGGCTTGAATACCTTGCCATCCTAGATAAATAAGATAACTGCCGCCCAAACATTTAATAGCAGTGAGTAGTGGCTGCGAATGGGCGATGACCGTTGCCAGTCCTAGCACCGAATAGATAATGTGTATCGCAAGACCTAAAGTAATACCAAGGCTACAAATCAAACCCGTGCGTCTACCTTTTGCCAAGGTTTGCTGTGATACCAATACAAAATCAGGACCCGGAGAGGCGGCAGCGAGTAGATGGACGCTGGTGATAAGCAAAAAACCGTGCCAAAATTCCATAAAATGCTCTGAGTCATGTCTTGAGTTGGATAATAGTTGCACATTAGCGTAAATGGGGTCAACTGATATTGACGCCAGCTATTGATCCTCATGCTAAAACGATGCTTGCGTTGCACCGAACGTATGTCTATATTGAAAGTAAGTTACATAATTTTTAGCGGTATTAATTCGCCATGTGACAAACCATAAAACGATCGCTCTAATAAGGATAAAAACATGACTACGGAAAGTAATAATAGTAACTCTACTAGCAATGACACTCGCATTACCTATGACGTCCAAGATTACATCTGTTTGATCGGGCTCAATCGCGCGTATAAACGCAATGCCTTTGATAGCCATATGATTAAGCAACTCTCTGAGGCACTCACTCAATATGAAAATGACGCTAATCTGCGTTGTGCGCTGATATTCGCTCACGGTGAGCACTTCACCGCAGGGCTTGATTTGATGGAGCTACAAGATAAATGGGATAAAGGCGCATTTGAATTCGATGAAACCCAAATAGATCCATGGGGAATTGGTGGAAAACTGCGCACCAAACCTGTGGTCGTGGCGATACAAGGAACGTGTTTCACCGCTGGGATTGAGCTGATGTTAAATAGCGATGTGGTCATCGCCAGTGATAACTGCAACTTTGCACAAATGGAAGTTCAGCGAGGTATTATGCCGTTTGGTGGCGCGACTGTACGCTTCGTAGCAGCAGCTGGCTGGCAAAAAGCCATGCCGTATCTATTAACGGGTAAAAACTTTGACGCGCAAACGGCTGATAGACTGAATTTGGTCAGCGAAGTGGTGGCAAATGGTACTGAGTATGAGCGCGCGCTAACTATCGCTAAAGAGATTTGCAACGCTGCACCGCTTGGCGTACAAGGATTACTATCCTCAGCACAAGACGCCAGTCGCAATGGCGCAAAAGCGGCACTCGCCAATATTCATGGCTATCTACCGCATTTATTTCATTCGGAAGATGCGAAAGAGGGTGCGATGGCGATGGTTGAGAGAAGGGAAGCTGAGTTTAGGGGTAGGTAGTCTTAGGAATTCATAAACTATTAAACCCATGGAAGATACAAGAATAAATTTTAAAATAAATTCTCGTATCTATTTTTTTCGAAGTCTAGATTTACGTATTAATACTGAGTTAAGAATGATTTAATGTAATAAATAATATAAATTAAACTACATTTAATCAATATTATTTTTCAATCAACTCTTTTAATGATATCTTGTCAATATCTTCTAATATGACCCAGTCATTAAATACTAGGTAATATTCTCTATCATTATTAATCAACTTTTTAATATCTGATAACGCTTGTTTATAGTTGCTACCAATAACCAATTTAGCAGCTATTGATGTCAGTTTATCTTCTGGTTTTGCTCTGCTAATAATTGAATCTAAATCAGATTTGTTATATTTTTTATCACTGTTTATCTTATAACTATACATAGTGTTTATAATTAAAACATTGCAATCAAAGTCGAAATTACCATCTTTAAAATTATTTAGAAGTGCATCTAACTTAATATATTCTTTATTCTTTAGTAACAAAAAACTTTTCCTACTAAAATAATCATCATCTAAAGGTTTGTAGCTATATTTCTTTTCAAGATAAATAATGGAATTCTCTAAGTCACCTTGTTCTTCTTTTATTAAAGACATAAAACTATTAAAATATACAGGGCTTGTATTTATTTCCTTAGCTTTCAATATTGACTCTATCTTGTCAATTAGATCAATATTTACGTACTTGGCGATAGTAATTATTTTGTCTATGTGATCTACAAATCTTCTATTTTTTAATATATTTATAATTTCTTCTTCAATTAAAGATGATTCGAAATTATGTAGAAATAAAAATTGTATTCTAGAAACAAGAACTTCAACAGGCTCATCTAAATTCTTACTGTCAATTAAGCCTATGTAAAAATCATATCTGTCATCCTTGCTAAAACTCAATTCAGTATTAGTAAACAGTTTATCAATTAATTTTTTTATTGAATGCTGATCAGCTTTGGAGCTAGTTCTAAATCTTAAACGTAAGTCTTCTATTAGTACTTTTGCATAGTCTTTATCGTCAAAAAAGTTAGCATAGTTTGTTTCTAAGTTCAATGTATAGATACTGTTATTATTAATACCTTTAGCAGTGTTCAGCAAATTGATAGATTTTTTCTTTATTTTATCTTTTTCATCTGCTGATGAAGATATTTTATATAAAAAATATAAAGCATTGATTTTATAAAACCATGCTTTGTTACTCAAACTAGGTTCTAATTTTAAACTAGATTCAATTAACGTAATAGATTGATCTATAAATAATTTATCTTTACTATAACTTTTGTAACTATTTAAAACCTCAAATTTTAAACTTATAACATAATTTAAATACTCAAAATCATTATTAAAGTGTTCCTTATATCTATCAAGCTCTACTTCGAACATCCTTTCTTTCAATTTTTTAAAAGATCTAATTTTAGGTAAATAGTAGTTGAAGTTATTAACATCAATTTTTACGAGCTCCTCAGCCCATTTGTCATAATCAGAATCTAAATTTAGTCTTCTAGAAAAATCTATAAGTTTCGCTAACCATAGAGTTTTTAGTGAATCACTTTGTGCCTCTAAATAATAATCTACAGAGTTCCTATATGCTTCTTTTAAGTCATTACTAGCAACTTTATCAATTTCTAAAAAGTTCTTATGATCTTGTATTGTTGCCTTATTTTCTGGAGACTCGTTATCTTCATATATACCTTCGGAGATTATAGCTGATAAGGATTGAGTTTCACTTTCATATTCTAGAATCTCTATATCTTTCTTGATGTTTTCATCATCGAAATTATTTTTATTGTTGATGATTTGCTGTATTATTTTCTGTTGTTTTGACTCTCCATACGTATTAAAAACTCTAGTAGAACCTAAAAGCTCTTGATGTAAGATATTAAAAAATTCATCAAACCCTTTGATGATAACTGGATAGACTCCATCTTTCCAAAAAAAACTTTTAAGTTTAGGGTTTATCTCATCATCTTCTCTAATGCACCAATATATCCCGTTCTTGAGATATGACTCTGATTTTATAAGATATTCCAGTGTATCCATTATTGAACGATCATTACCTGAGTAGCCAACTACAATTAATCCATACTCTTTACAAAATTCTATAAGTTTGTCTTTGATATTGTTCTCTAAAGACTCCGTTTCTCTTAAAGTGCTTTTAATGTCTTCAAAGAGATAGTCGCCATGTAGCTTAATGATTTTAGGTCTTTGAGACGTTACAGATATAGAGTGAACAGATGAATCATGTGCACATACTATCGGTCGCCTATTAGAGAGCTGATAAAATGCTTCATTGATTAGATCATCGAAGTTTGTAGTGAATATTGAGTTGAAATAATTATTTTTAACTAGTGATACTAGATAAGCATATCCTATAGAAGGTAGTTTCCCGTCTACCTCCTGTTCAATAAACCTCCTACGCTGAGGTGCTAAATCGAATTTCTTCTCAAAAAGCGAGGAGTATGGGTTAGTAGCGTCAAACCAACTAGCTTGTTCTCTCTCAAAGTATAATTTTAATTCTCTGTAACGAGTGTGTGTATTGTCTTCATGGCTTTCGTCTAGCTCAAATTTCTTATATAGTCAGTCTTTTATAAATA
>NZ_DKHR01000011.1:22307-33525 GCF_002453835.1 Psychrobacter sp. UBA6739 | reverse complement strand
TAAACGGTATTGATGGCATCAGGGAAACCCTTTAAACCATCGACACAGGCAATGAGGATATCTTGTACCCCACGGTTTTGTAGTTCAGTAAGAACACCCAGCCAGAACTTAGCGCCTTCATTCTCTGAGAGCCACATACCAAGCAGCTCTTTCTTACCGCTAAGATTGACGCCTAGGGCTAAGTAAATGGCTTTGTTGATGATCTGCTTGTCTTGACGTACTTTGACGACGATGCAGTCCAAATAGACGATAGGATAAACACTGCTTAACGGCCGGTTCTGCCAAGCGGTGATGTCCTCTAATATGTTGTCAGTGACTCTTGAGACAAGAGAGCTTGAGATGTCGACATCATAGAGCTCTTTAATGCTCTCTACAATCTCGGTGGTGGTTTGACCCTTGGCGTAAAGGAAGATGATCTTGTCATCAAGGCCACTAATACGGGTTTGATGCTTGCGCACGAGTGTAGGTTCAAAAACGCCATGACGGTCTCTTGGGGTAGAGATTTCAAGATCGCCTGTATCACTGCGGACGGTCTTTTTAGTGTGTCCGTTGCGCTTGTTTGGTTTATCTGCTTTCTCATGCTTGGGGTAGCCGAGATGCTCTTCCATCTCAGCTTCTAAGGCAGTATCAATAAAGGATTGCATGAGCTGCTTTTGAAAATCTTTGATGTCATCGAAGCTGTTCATGCTACCAGCCATTTGCTCAGCCAGTTTCTTGATGTCAGTTTGGTTAGTCATTGCTTATTCTCCTGTTAGTGGATTATAAGCAGTTACACAGTTTTTAGGAAAGGCTCGTTTAGTCGAGTAGGGTGCGTTCTACAAAGATATCTAGGTTTTAGTATTTTAGTTACTATGCTGGGTTAAAAGCCCAGCTTATAAAAGCAAAAGAGTTTAGCACTCTACTAAGACGCAATATGAAACTGCTCAAGCACCGACTGAATACCGCGCTCCTCAATCGTACCCGTAACAAAGTCTGCGCGCGCAATCAACTCTTGCTTTGCATCACCCATCGCCACCGCATAGCCGACCAAGTCAAACATCTCTAAATCATTCATCCCATCACCAAACGCCATACACTCACTGGCATCTACCCCATAGTATTGACAGACGTCTTTAATGCCTCGCGCCTTGGATGCCTCTATCGGTAAGATATCTGCGCCGATATGATGCCAATGGACGAGCTTTAACTCGTACTGGGCAAAATCGACGTCCTGCATTTTCTCTTGTTGATTGTTAAAAAATACTGAGCATTGATAGACGGTATTCCCTTTATGATATTCAGGGTCAACGATAGAGTTTGGCGTGATGGCATTAAACTCGCGCAAGCGCTCATTTTCACCTGACCAAGCGAGATGGGTGGCAGAGTCAAACTTATGAATCAACTCGCTCTGCTGGCACAGACGCACGATGGTATCCGTTTGTTCAGCGGACAACGGATAGTGGCTAATCCGACCCTTTTTATCAAAACTATACTGTCCATTCATACAAATAATCGCATCTAAGACATCAGCTTCGAGCAAGGCTAAAATATCTGCTGGCAATATGGCTTTGGAGCGTCCCGTTGAAATCACCAGCTTAATATCAGTACCTGCAAGCTGCTCAAGGGTCGCTTTGTTGTGTTCGGCAATGATGCCATTGCGGCTCAAGGTATCATCGATGTCAAAAAAGATGATCTTGGGTGTCGGAGTCTTGATAGTCATACTTTCTTTGGCGATTTTGTCTTCGATAAACATGATGATCCTATTGTTTTTTAGTCGTTTCAATACCAATGATTTAGATACTACTACAACACGCCCAAAGAGATAAATACCTATAGAGTAACCTGCGATGATGCAAATGTGGCTACTGCTGCGGTATTTGCTTTGCTGGCATTGCGATTGATTTGCGCTTATTCGAAAGGTTAACAAAAACCCTAAACGATATAATTAACTTAATAGTGGCTATTTATTATAAGGTTGAGATTAACGATCAATATCAGTTAACAAAATGATGAACGATTTTTATCAGTGTATCCGCTACCTAAAGGAGTTAGTATGAAAATTTTTACCTTAAAATCAGTCACCACTTTGACGGCTTTAGCAACATTGGCACTATCTGTCAATGCCTTTGCAATGGATGTTAAGTTTAACGATGCTGCTTGGAATGGCAAAAAAATACCTGAAGGGCAGCAGTGTCTAAACTATGATGGCAAAAATCCAGCCACGCCGAGCATGACGGTCTCAAATATTCCGATGGGTGCGGAGAGCTTGGTTTTCGTTTACAGCGATGTGAGCAATAAACGTATGCAACATGGTGGACATGGTATTGTAGAGTTTAACCTACCAGAAGGTGCTACGAGTGCTGAGATTCCACGTGTGTTTGGGCACACTTATGAAGTGCCAGTCGGGATTGAGATGATCGCGGAATATCGTAGCCGTGCAGGGGAAGCGGGAGGGGCGTATAAACCGCCTTGTTCAGGTGGCAAAAACCATCTGTATACGGTAGATGTGCAGGCATGGCAAGGCGATAGTGTGCTTGCTGAGACAACGGTTAAGATGGGTCGGTATTGATGCCTTGGTCGTTTTAATGAGCGTAAAAAAGCCGTCTATACCGCGTGTATAGACGGCTTTTGAGTAAGAGTAAGTGATGTTTGCAACGACTGAGACATGAATAAGCGTGGGTCAGTCGTATGTTAGGGTTGAGGCCGTGCTATAGGAAGATATAGATTAGGCTTGTTAATTATTAGAATAATGATATCGCAGTCATTGTGCCAAGTTTTATAGTACAATTGTACTCTGAGAAGTATAGGCGTTCTAACTCATTAAAATTCCAATGGTTATTTCTAGAAATACAATGATGCTAGATGACAAAAAACCACTAAGAAAAAATTTTTTATTGATTATACTTTATCTTAAATTAGATCAGGTTTTTATAAATAAGGTTTCTCATGACTATAGCGACAAGCCATACTCCAGAAAGCAAAAAAAGAAGTGGCGAGCATATTCTTATCAAAATGACATATATCGCCAAAAATGTCGACCTAGATTCGGGGATCGAGCTGACTCGTGCACTTGAGTATTGGCGCAGATATTTTGAAGAAAACGATATCGTTTCAGCTTTAGTTATTAGTGAAGGTTATTTCGTTCAAAGTTTTCAAGGGACAAGACCCGCTATCAATATTGCCTTAGAAAAGATACTTGACGAGCACTCAGCCATTTTTCCTAATATTGTCAATATAGAGGAAATAGAATCGCGTCAATGGAATGGGTTTTTAGTGAAACATCTAACATCAAGCGCTGAAGATGAAGAGCATGCTCTAAAAAGCTTCTCAGCAGGTTCTGACTATAATCCCTATCTAATGACAAGTGCTCAGATTAAAAGCTTTTTGACAGCAGTTTTTAAAGATACCAAATCCAGCAATTTTTAGATAAGTTCTCTATTATCACTAGCGTAAAAAAGCCGTCTATACATTTTGTATAGGCGGCTTTTTGATGAGAGTAGGTTATGTTTCATATATAGATAAGATGTGCTAACTTAGTAATGAGGTAAAGTCTTGGTTGATGCTCGTAACATTTAACTGATAAGAACAACTTGGTCGGTATTATCTAATCAGCCCTACATGGTAAAAGCCCAGCTTAGGGTTGCTAATCTCGATGCTCCCAAACAACAGCAATCTTAGTACCTAGTATGTTTTCTAATTCTTGTAATATTTCTGGGCGAATAGATATGGTTTCATTAATATCGCTTTCAAATTCTTCGTTGTCATTGTCATCTAATTGCCAAAATCTATTAGTTGCTACAAAATCTCCAGCGGTCATCATAAATGGGCTAGTAATAATAATATCTGAATGGGTTAGTTCTAAATTTTCAACTGCATCAAAATAGGGTTCATGTTCACACTCAATAATATTTCCGTCAAAAAGCGAAAACGCTTTTTCTTTTTGTTCGTCGCTTATTACATGGTCTTGTTCTTTAACATAAATATAAACATGTTGCTCACTCACAATATACTCCCAAAAAGTTAAATAAATTTATTTTAGTTACTTGGAACTTAATTAATTCCAATTCGATTTTAAATATACTGATTATTTCAAAATTTAACTAATCTACAATAATATATTTTAGAAAATATAAGCATGGATAGGTTAGCTATATGGTGCGCCCAACACACTAACATAATAATAATCTCTAAAAATGGTGCACGGGGCGCACCATACGTCAACTAGGCTATTAATCGAGCTTACTCAAGCTCAAATAGCCAAACCAATCACCCAACCTCAACACTCGTCACATTCTGAAAGCCTCTTGGCAACTGACCACCACGATTGCCGCGCACACCCGTATAGTTAGCCAAATCATTTGGCTTGAGTGTCACATGGCGTTTGCCAGCGGTAATAATTAGGCTGTCTTGTTGACTGAGAGGCGTAATGGCGAGCACTTCCTCATTCTCTTTTAACTTGATAAGTTTATTGCCTTTACCGCGTGCCTGTTCAGGCAAATCATCAAGGGCAAATATCAGTAAATACCCCGCATTGGTCACGACAGCGATATGGTCAGGCGCTACCTTTGCATTGGTATTGTCACCGTCAGCATTGGCAGTCGTTTCTACTGGCGCATCGATACGGGCGACAGGGAGCAAGCGACTATCAGCCGCTAGGTTAATGATATTTTTACCTGCTTTTTGATTACTATCAAGATTACCGATGGTGTTGATAAAACCATACCCTGCGGAGCTAGCGAGGATGATGCGCTGATTGTCAGCACCAGTTAATAGCTGCTCAAAGCTAGCACCTGCTGGTGGTTTTAACACACTGGTCAGAGGATCGCCTTGACCACGAGCCGAAGCAAGGCTATGCGCGTCAATACTATAGCTGCGTCCTGTGCTATCGAGCACGTATATTTTCTCATTGGATTTGCCACGGACGTGCGCTTGATAGCTGTCACCTGAACGATAACTCATGCCAGCGGCATCGACGTCATGACCTTTGGCAGCACGAATCCAACCTGCCTTTGATAGGATGGCAGTGATCGGTTCGCTCGGTACAAGGTCAGATTCTTTTAATGCTTGCGCTTCTTCGCGCTCTGCTAGTGGTGATACGCGCTCATTGCCGTGTTCTTTCATATCGGCTGTCAGCTCATCAATCATCAGATTGGTCAGGCTGTCTGGATTGTCCAGATACTCTTGAATGATCGCGCGTTCGGCAGCCAGTTCATCTTGCTCGCGGCGCAGCTCAATTTCCTCTAACTTTGCCAGTTGACGCAGACGAATATCCAAAATAGCATTGGCTTGGATGTCAGTCAGGTCATAATCTTGCATTAACGATAATTTTGGATCGTCCTCTTCGCGAATGATGCGAATGACTTCATCAATATTAAGATAAGCAATCAGCAAACCTGCGAGGATGTGTAAGCGCTTGTCGATTTTATCGAGGCGATATTGCAAGCGGCGGGTGACCACTGAACGGCGACAAATCAGCCATTCATCAAGGATTTCTTTTAGGTTTTTAACCTGCGGCTTACCGTTTAGGCCAATCATATTCATATTGACGCGATAATTGCTTTCAAGCTCAGTACTGGCAAACAGATGGCTCATGACGCGAGCGACATCGACCCGTGTTGATTTTAGCTCAAGTACGATACGGCAGGCGTTTTCGTGATCTGACTCATCATGGATATCGGTAATCCAAGGCAGTTTTTTGTCCGTCATGAGCTTAGCGATTTGCTCTTGAATTTTATTACCGGATACTTGGTAAGGTAGCGCGTCAATGATGACGAGATTCTTTTCTTTAGGGTCAATATGGAACGTTGCGCGCATTTTATAGCTACCGCGTCCAGTCTCATACATCGCTTGCAAATCTTTTTTGCTGGTGATGATTTCAGCTGGAGTTGGCAAATCAGGCGCTGGTATCNNGTTAATTGCTTAACCGATAGCTCAGGATTTTTTAGCAAACGAATAGCCGCGCGTACCACTTCATTTAGGTTATGCGGCGGGATATCGGTCGCCATACCGACGGCAATACCAGTCGTGCCGTTTAATAAAATATTAGGCAGGCGGGCAGGTAGGGTGGTTGGCTCTTGCATGGTGCCATCGAAGTTATCTTGCCAATCGACCGTGCCTTGACCGAGTTCTGCCAGCAACGTATTAGCATAAGCCGACATTTTGGCTTCGGTATAACGCATGGCGGCAAAAGATTTTGGATCATCAGGACTACCCCAGTTACCTTGACCAGTGATCAGCGGATAGCGATAACTAAACGGCTGTGCCATCAGAACCATCGCCTCATAACAGGCGCTATCACCATGTGGATGATATTTACCCAAGACGTCACCGACGGTACGCGCAGACTTTTTCGCCTTAGCAGTTGATTTTAGCCCCAGCTCACTCATCGCATAGACGATGCGTCGCTGTACTGGTTTTAGACCATCAGCGATATTTGGCAGCGCCCGATCCATGATGACGTACATGGCATAGTTGAGATAGGCTTGCTCTGTGAACTCAGCGACTGAGCGCGTGTCCATCGGTTCAGTAGCAATGATGGGGGCAATCGTATGATCAATAACATCGGACATAAAATAGGGTTCACTTATCAGTTTTAATAGGTATAAATAATTGGTGCAAGCGTACAAATAGGATAGCGCTATCGTAAAGGATATTGGCAAAATTAAAAAGGCATAAGTCAGAATAGACGACAGGTCGTGACGTGCTGGATAATGATAAAGAGAGTACACGGCGTAACTTTGTGACCTTAACAGAGCTTGCTACTGCCCTTGATAGTAAAGGTAAAAAATAGTTAACGATAAAACACTATAAAGAGTATTAATGAATAAGTGTTTGCTAATAAATCGCTGAAAAATTATCGATTACTGCTATTAAGGTTTTGATAACTATGACATTATTGACCGTCAAGACAGTTTGCGAACTCAAGTAGCAATCTTTTATATTGAGTAGTCTGTATAAAGTGTGTATGTTAATGAACAGAGGGCTATTTACCGCTATATTGTTTGCTCATCACCATATGATTGCCTCACAGCCAAGCTTGCTATTACGATGACAAGCCTACGCTCTGAGTTTTTATATTTTTATCACACTGTGATTCGTATGGGTTGACGGTAGCGTACTATTACTAGGAGAGAAAAGATTATGGAAAATCACAGTAACCTAATTCGTCGTAACGATAAAGTATGGGTCAAAACTTACGAAAAGCTTGGTATTCAATACGATATTGATATGCCAGCCGCTAATACTTCTTTAATCGATATATTTGAGCAGAATTTTACGAAGCACGCTGGCAAGACAGCGTTTGTCTGTATGGATGCAAAACTCTCCTACGAAGATTTAGATCGTTATAGCAAACAAATTGCTGCCTACTTGCAATCACTTGGGTTAAAAAAAGGCGATAAAGTCGGCGTCATGATGCCAAATATTTTGCAGCTACCGGTTGCCGTATTGGGTGTGCTGCGTGCTGGCATGACCTTGGTTAACGTTAACCCGCTTTATACCTCAAAAGAGCTTGAGCATCAACTAACAGACTCTGATACCAAAGCATTATTTATTTTAGAGAACTTTGCCAAAACGTATGAAGACATTGGTAAGGACTTGGTTGATCATGTCGTCGTGACGTCGATGGGTGATTTGATGAGTCCATTAAAAGGCTTTATCGTCAATATGGTCGTGCGTCACGTGAAGAAGCTTGTACCTGACTATAACCTTAAAACCAGCACCAACTTTAAAACAGCACTGAATCGCTTCTCAGCCAAAAATTACAAACGTCCAGATAACATCTGCCTTGATGATATTGCCGTTTTGCAATATACCGGCGGTACCACAGGTGTTGCTAAAGGTGCAATGCTCACGCATGGTAATTTAGTCGCCAACCTGATTCAATGTGATACCTATCTTGGCGATGCTTTTGATAAGTTTGAAGGTATGGATGAGCAGCCAGTTATCATGACCGCCTTGCCGCTATATCATATCTTCTCGTTTACCGTTTGCGGTATGTTTGGCTTATATCGCGGCTGTATCGGGCTACTGGTACCAAACCCACGTGATGGCGCAAGCTTAATCAAAGCTTACAAAGATTATCCACCAGCGTTTTTCCCAGCGGTCAATACGCTGTTTAATGCGTTGGCAAATAGTGATCCATTCAAAGCCTTAGATCATAGCAAGCTTGAGATGTCGATGGGCGGCGGCATGGCAGTATTAAAAGACACCGCTGACAAATGGCAAAAAATTACTGGTAATGTGATCGTACAAGGCTATGGTCTGTCAGAGACGTCTCCTGTGGCGTCAGCAAACCCAGAAGGTACGGGCGAATTCTCAGGCAATATTGGTCTGCCGATGCCAGCGACAGACATGGCTATCTTGGATGAAGAAGGCAATGAGGTCGCATTGGGTGAGCGCGGCGAGATTTGTGTTCGTGGTCCACAGGTTATGAAAGGCTACTGGAAACGTGATGATGCTACCGCTGAAGTCATGACCTCTGACGGTTATTTCCGTACGGGTGATATCGGCGTGATGGATGAAGAAGGTTACTTTAAAATCGTTGATCGTAAAAAGAATATGATTTTGGTATCTGGCTTTAACGTCTATCCAAACGAAGTCGAAGATGTGATGTCAGGTCATCCAAAGATTTTGGAGTGCGGTGTCATTGGTATCGAAGATGAAAAGAGCGGCGAAGTGCCAAAGATTTATGTCGTGCGTAGTGATGACAGTTTGACTAAAGAAGAAGTGCTTGCTTATAGCAAAGAGAATTTAACTGGTTATAAGCGTCCTCGTTATGTTGAGTTCATCGATGAATTACCAAAATCAAATGTCGGTAAGATTTTGCACAAAGATTTGCGCGTGCTGGAAGAAAAGAACCACGGTTAATCAGCTAGCTTTCAGCGGCAGAGTATTTTTATGAGTGTCTGCTACTGTTTGTTAGGCACTCGTAAAGTCATTATGATAAGTCACCACGATACTAATGATAAAAACTAAAGCTACCAACTAACGCTACGAATTAAATCTGTAAGAAACTATCAGGATGCTAAGTTGTCGTGATAGTGGTGGTTGTGATACTGGGTGTCGTGATCCAAAAATGGTAAGGTTGCTGGTATGCTGCCTTATCATTTTTTGTATTTATTGCTTTTTTTGTCGCTATGACCCAGTCAGGTAGAGATAGAGAATTTTTAGCAAAACTGCTATAGTGCTTACCGACATATTTGTCTATTTATCGACGAGATGACGTTAGTTTTGCGCTATATCTCTGATAAAACTATCAGGGATAAAGGGGTTTTTAATTCGGAAATGACGAGTTATTGTGCTATTTATTAAGGACTTAACGTTGCGCTTTGATTGACAAAGCTTGTGAATGATAAACATTTTTTGTTACCACGTTTTTTATTCACAAGCTTCTGCTGTCATTGATCAATCACAAAAAATAATGGTGTTTTCATTAGATTATTCTACGTTTTTAACGGTAACATTTAGGGAAAATTATGACCGACAGTATCAATAAAGAGACCACAAACGATAACGCTGCAATGAATAATAAAGACAGCGTATTTCCTACTATGCCGACGATAGATAGTGACAGCCCATGGTTGAAAACTTATGAGCGTTATGGCATTGATGCGACTATCGATATGCCTGATGACAATACCTCTTTACTTGATGTGTTTGAGCGTAACTTTAGCCGTTATGGGAAAAAAACGGCCTATATTTGTATGGGTGCATCGATTAGCTTTAAGGAATTGGATTTATACAGTCGCCAAATTGCCAGTTACTTACAGTCATTAGGCTTGGTAACAGGTGATAAAGTTGGGGTGATGATGCCCAACCTCCTGCAATATCCAGTGGTTGCTTTGGGGATCATCCGTGCAGGTATGGTGTTGGTCAACGTCAACCCTTTATATACCAGCCGAGAGTTATCGCATCAGCTGCATGATAGTGGCACCAAAGCCCTGTTTATCGTAGAGAACTTTGCGAACACCTATCAAGAGGCAGAAGACAAAGGTCAGGTTGAGCATGTCATCGTTTGTAAGATTGGCGATATGCTAGGAACAGTGAAAGGAGCCGTTGTTAACCTCGTTGCGCGCCATGTCAAAAAAATGATTCCGGCTTATAGCCTGCCACACAGCGTGAGTTTTAAGCACGCTTTAAATGCAGTATCAGCCAGCAAATATAAGCGCCCTGATTTGAATTTAAGCGACGTGGCATTATTGCAATATACGGGCGGTACGACAGGGGTTGCCAAAGGTGCAATGCTGTCGCACGGTAACTTAGTTGCCAATATGCTACAGATTAGTGCATTGATGGACAGTGCATTTGATGATGATGTTGATGCCAATGATGTCATCCTGACGGCACTACCGCTATATCATGTATTCTCATTTATGGTCTGCGGCATGTATGGCATGTACCGAGGTTATGCAGGCTTGCTTATCCCAAACCCTCGTGATTTGGATGGTTTGATTAAAGAGATGGCCAAATACAAACCCGCCTTTATCCCAGCGGTGAATACTTTGTTTAACGGTCTAGTACACAAAGACGGCTTTGCAGACTTAGATTTCTCTAACCTAAAAGCGTCTATCGGTGGCGGTATGTCTGTCTTGCCAAGTGTGGCAAAAGAGTGGCATAAAATCACTGGTCTGCCTATCGTTGAAGGTTATGGTTTGTCAGAAACCTCACCAGTGGCTGCTTTTAACCCGATGACCATTGCTGAGTTCACGGGTAAAATTGGTATCCCTGCCTCTAGCACCGATATAATACTGATCGATGATGATGAAAATGAAGTCGCATTGGGTGATCGCGGCGAGATTTGTGTCAAAGGTCCGCAGGTAATGATAGGTTATCAAAATCGTCCAGAAGAAACAGCTGAAACGTTTACTGCCAATGGCTTTCTGAAAACTGGCGATATCGGTATCATGGACGAAAAAGGCTTTATCAAAATCGTTGACCGCAAAAAAGACATGATTTTGGTCTCTGGTTTTAACGTTTATCCGAACGAAATTGAAGAAGCCATGAGCGAGCATCCAGCTGTGGTAGAATGCGGCGCTATCGGTATTCCAAACGATGACCGCGGTGAAGAACCAAAGTTGTTTGTGGTCAAAAAAGGCGATGTGACTGAGCAAGAGTTGCTTGATTTTGGCAAAAAGCAACTGACTGGTTACAAGCGTCCGCGTCACATACAGTTCGTCGATGAATTACCAAAATCAAACGTGGGTAAAATCCTGCGTAAAGAATTGCGTAAGATGGAAGG
>NZ_DKHR01000011.1:0-22286 GCF_002453835.1 Psychrobacter sp. UBA6739 | reverse complement strand
CCGCTGCCACGTTAGGATATCTCAATATTTACGTCTGATATGGCATCCAATCATTATTTATTTTAGCTTATTAATAGTTTGCTAGATAAATGATGGTTAGCCACATAATGACAGACACCCCATTTTATGACACCGCCTTTAAAACATTGTACTAGGGATTTTTATGCGTATTGACAATCGTGAGCTTGACCAACTTCGCTCGATCAGCTTTGAGCGCCATTATACTAAGCATGCCGAAGGGTCAGTGTTAGTCAGCTTTGGTGATACCAAAGTACTATGTAATGCTAGCGTCGAGTCTGGCGTACCGCGTTGGCTCAAAGGTAAAGGCAAAGGCTGGATCACTGCTGAATATGGTATGTTGCCACGCGCGACCAATACCCGTAACCAACGTGAAGCGGCACGCGGTAAACAATCAGGTCGTACCCAAGAAATCCAGCGTTTGATTGGTCGTAGCTTACGAGCGATGATTGACTTGAGTAAGCTGGGTGAAAATACCATTTATCTTGATTGTGATGTTTTGCAAGCCGATGGCGGTACTCGTACTGCTAGTGTGACAGGGGCTGCTATTGCGCTTATCGATGCATTAGAGAGTATCCAAAAAAGCAAAAAACTCAAGGCAGATCCACTGATTGGTTTGGTCGCTGCGGTCTCTGTTGGTATGAAAGACGGCAAAGCGTATCTAGATCTAAACTACGAAGAAGATGCCAGCTGTGATACCGATTTGAATGTGGTTATGACCCAAAAAGGCGAATTTATTGAGCTACAAGGAACAGCGGAAGAAAAGCCATTTACCCGCGCTCAAGCCGACGATATGCTGATTCTTGCCGAAAAAGGCATCGCTGAGTTGATTGCCATGCAAAAAACAGCCTTGGGTTGGTAGTCCTATTGATGACTACTTGCTCATCGTATTTTCATTAAATTCTTACTTTCTTATTACTCTGTAACAGGTAGTCATGCATGCTCAAGCTGACAGACGATGGTGCCAAAATCACGCTACAAGATCAGCCCAAAACGACTGAAGATGGCATGTTTTGGTTTGGCTCAGCATTATTAATAGGAGCAGTGGCGGTTGCTTTGGCAATGAGTCTGCTGCCTGAGCGCCTGGCTATAGGGGCATTGGCGCTACTGATTATTGGTAGCTTTATCTTTAATCGAAAACGCCAACAACAGAAAAAAGCCATGGCTGGTGTCATCAGCAGCGGCATCTTGTGGCTGCATGCGGGTGAGCTGGTGCATGACAATCAAGGTAAGCGTCAGCATATTCAGTTGACCGACGGTGATAAAGTCATGCTTATTGGTGAGCAATTACAGATTGTTGATTGTGATGATATACGCAAATACCATATTAGCGGCTTTGATAGTATCCAAGAGGCAACCGCTGCCAAAGCTATTTTGCAAGGTCAAGCATTGGGCAAGCGCCATGTGAATATCAAGATGGGTGATAATACGCCCTAGCATTAAAAATCTAGCATGGTATTTAGACATCATAATATGTAATGACGTAACGCAATCACTTGAACCTCACCGAATATCTGAAATACTCAGCGAGTTACTTTATTTTGTGGCTTTAATTTATTAAGGTAGCTTCTCTATAAGAATAGATTCTTTCGTTTTTTTGTTGAAAATGAATGTTTGCTTATCGCTTACAAAGTGTAATTCATCCTTATAGCCGTAATCGAGCGGCTCGTCTTCAAAGTCTATAGGAATGATGATTTCTCCTTTAGCGTCAATTAATCCCCATTTTTCTTCTGACTGAACGACAATGCTGTCATTATTTAATGCTGTGATTTTAGAGAACCGCTTATCAGGATGAAGGCGCTTGCCTTGAGCATCATATAGGCGCCAGTCTCCTGGGTCAGAAAACCCTACCATTGTGGTCGTCATACTATCTGTCGTTGCACTATCAAATATACTAAACTCTTTTATATCATGGTATTTGATAGGCACTATGGTCTTATTGGTGGAACTTATCATACCCCATGCGTTTGGTTTTGCCGCAAAGTAGGTCTGCGCCCCAATTTGCATCAGTCTATTGTACATGGGCGGTATAAGCACGTTGCCTTTCACATCTATCATACCAGTCTTACTGTTTTTACTGACCCTGTAGCGGTTGGGATTATTATAAGTAATCCTGTCAAAGGGTAGCGGTAAAACCTTACGACCTTGTTTATCAATAAACCAGTTTTTATTGTCTATTTTGACAACCGCAATACCGTCATGAAATGCTTGTGCACGCTTATAAATGTTTTTAATGACCAGCGTTCCAGCAGTATTTATATATCCCCATTTGCCGTCTTTTTGAACTGCTGATAGGCCATCACTAAATGGAGATATATCTTCATATGCGATAGGAGTCATGAGCTGTTCTTCTTTATTAGCCAAACCTTGTAGACCATCACGTGCCACTAAAAATAGCCCATTGAGTGAGACGCCTTCATAATCATAGTCATCAGACAAATATATCTTCCCAGACGAATCAATGACTCCTTGATTATGGCCTTTTGCGATAGAGCCATAGCCATTTGCATAACAGCAAATTAGCATATCATATTCAGGGGGTATCAGGATGCTGCCGTGACGATCGATAAGCCCGTACTTGTCCTCTTTCCTGATCGTTCGAACACCTGATTCATCATCTGGATATCCCAATTTATCGTATTCTACTGCTAAAATGATTTCGCCAGCACCATTAATGAGACCGTATTTTTTGTTTTTTTCAACCACTCTCAAATCTTGTTCATCGACGGTACTAATATCAGCGTATTCAACTGGAGCGATAAGTTGACCCGCGGAGTTGGCAAGGCCGTAAAGATTGTCGTTTTTTAATTCGTATTTTTTATCGTCAAAAACGGAGATGTTATCGTAGTTGGCTGACGATACAATCTTACCTTCGTTATTAATAAAGCCAACCTTGCCATCTTTTTTGAATGTTTCTATTCCAACCTCATCGGGATAGAAGCTAGGTAGTTGGTCAAACTCAAAGGGATGTAGAATATTGCCTTTTAAATCTAGGAGCCCCCATTTGTCCTCCTTCTTTGCTTTTAGCATCATAGGACGATGCGAAAAAGTTTTAATCTCTTGATACTCAATTGGGCTCAGTAGATTTCCTAGTTCGTTGGTTAGACCATATCGGTTACCTATAGCAACTTTGCCGTAATAAGGCTCTCTACAACAAAATAAGCGGTCGTATTTTGCAGGTAAGACAATATGACCTTTTTCGTCAATTAACCCTTTTTTCTCCTGTTTTGAAATCAAGGCTCGATTGTGATTGTGGTCATTATCTAGACTGTCAACCCAATCATACTCCAAGGGCAATACGATGTTTCCAAGAGGATCAGCCACTCCATACTTTCCGTCTTGATTTAGACGAAAGTAGTGATTGTCATAGAGCGTAATGCCATCATAAACGGTCGGTAAAATCTGTTTTCCTTGTTTGTTGATGATACCTTTTTTACTGCCACTAGCCACCCCTAATAGCGTGTCATTAATATCAATAAAGTTGTCGAACGTATAATCTGTTAACAGCACCCCATTTTCATTGACTAAAGCCCATAAGGTGTTATCAAGCGTTGCCACCGTTAATTTATCTTCGCGTAAACAGCCTACGTAGGTAGCACCATTCACTGACGGTTTGACGCACTCTTCATTGGCATAAACCATAGAAGTGGGTATAAAAATACAAACAATAATCAGTTTTTTAATCGATAACACGCTATTTCCTAAGTTTTTTATCGTTTGGATGAATAATAACTCAACTAAATTTAAATGGTAAGGCGGTCTTAAGGTTTTCTTATAATGCATTTGGGTTTGAGAATGTATTCACAAAGCTTGCAGACGCCTAGCGAAATAGTTTATAAGTAAGCCTGCAATGTTCGATTGTCATTTATGCGATGATTTATATTTTATTGGCAAGGAGTTAGCCCATGTCGTGTTTGCCCATATCGTTGGTTTCAGCGTCGTGTAGCTTATTTTTATTAACTTTTGGCGTCGTCAGTCAAGCTCAGGCAGATAGTATGAGCGCACTCATTGCCCAAAAGTCCGTCCAGTCTGATTATGCTTCACCTTCATACTCTTCCGTGCCCTCTGCCAAAGTCAGTACTCGTTCTACCATTCAACGTGCAGGAACTTATCTCTCAAATTCTGCCAGTACTCCACCAGTGGTTCAGACATCCTATCGTTATCCTGAAGTAGCGCGTCAAGCACCAGCAGTGATGCCCGCTTTTTTATCGGGTAATTATGATAATGTCGATAGCGAGTATTTACCGTTACTGAGCAATGCGGAGAGGCAGAGTAGTTTGGCCGCACGTGAAGTGGTTAGCACCGCCCGCAAGATGGCGCTGAACGAGCGTGCGATCATTCAAGGTGGCTGCTGGGACTATCTCAATGCCGTGTTTAAACGCGCCGGGGTGACACGCGATACCATTCATAAAGGTACTTATGGTCAAGGTCCGTATGCCAATAGTGGCGAAATTGAAGTTGGGGATTGGCTCTATTATATCAATCATGGCTATAATGGCGTCGAGCATAGTGGACTGTTTGTCGGCTGGGTTGATGAGCGCGCAAAGCAAGCACTGATCCTCAGCTATGCGGGCGAAAACCGCCGCGAACCTGCGCGTTACCGTGTTTATGATTTGAGTAATGTCTATCAAATCATGCGCCCTAGTGTTTAAGGTGTCATATTTATGATGTCCTAAAAAAAGCGTCCGTTACTTTAATAAGTAACGGACGCTTTTAGTTTAGAGGTGTTCAGATCTAAAAATCAGTTACTAGCCTGTTTACTGAATTTTAGAAGGGCTTTACTACTACCAAGATGACGATAATGACTAATGCAAACACTGGTACTTCGTTAAACCAGCGCCAAAATTTATGCGTCTTATAATGCGGATTATCCATTAGCTTTTTACGATAAAATCCACAAGCACCGTGATAGCCAGAGAGTAGCACCACTAATAAGAGCTTGACGTGTAACCAGCCTTGGGTTTTATATACCTCCCAGCCTAGCCCCAACATCCATAGACCGAAGACCCATGTGGCTATCATCGATGGCGTCATAATACCGCGATATAGCTTGCGCTCCATAATAGCAAAGCGTTCGTGGCTGATGCTGTCGTCACTCATCGCATGATAGACAAATAAGCGTGGCAAATAAAATATCGCCGCAAACCAGCAGACCATCGATATAATATGTGCCGCTTTAATCCAATTGAAATAATCTGCCATCACATTCTCTCTTACGATTTAATATTTTATTATCAATAATGTCGGCAAGCTTAGCGCAGATTATCCAATAATGGTAGCGATAAAAAACGCTACTCTGCCATCACCACTTGCGATTGATGACCACTCATCGCATCCATCACAGGCAATACTTTGGGCGCTCTTGGCGCGGCAAATTGCTTTGTTAGACCAAGCTCACGCATGAGTCTGTCATCGCCTGATTGGCTTGCATTGCCAGTAGTCAGCAGTTTATCGCCATAAAAAAATGAGTTGGCACCTGCCATAAAGGCCAAGGCTTGCTCAGAGTCGGACAAGCTCTCACGGCCAGCAGACAAACGCACATAGCTGGTCGGGCAGCAAATACGGGCTACGGCAATAGTACGAATCCATTCAATCACTGACAGTTGACCTTCTGCCAAGACTTTATCGCCAATTGGTGTGCCAGCAATAGGGACGAGTAAGTTGACCGGAATTGACTCTGGTGCTTTAGGCATTTTTAGCAGCTCATGTACCCAATCGATACGGTCATCACGGCTTTCGCCCATACCGACGATATTGCCACTACAGACATTGATGCCTGAGTTGCGCACGTTGTCTATCGTATCCAAGCGCTCGTCATAGCTACGCGTGCTGACGACTTGCTCATAATAACTGCGAGAGGTATCTAGGTTATGATTATAGTAGTCTAATCCAGCATCTGCCAATTGCGTTGCTTGATTGGTATCTAGCATACCAAGGGTCATACAGGTTTCAAGTCCCAATGCCTTGACTTCTTTGATCAGCTCAACCACATAGGGCATGTCTTTGGCGCTTGGATGTTTCCATGCTGCGCCCATACAAAAGCGTGACGAGCCACTGGCTTTGGCACGTTTGGCCGCAGCAATGACTTTATCGACTTCTATGCGCTTCTCTGCTTGTAATTTAGTCGTGTCGCGGTGGTGACCTGACTGTGAGCAATAGCCACAATCTTCGGGGCAGTTACCTGTTTTGATCGACAACAAAGTACTGATTTGTACTTCATTGGCAGTGAAATTCGCCCGATGTATCGTTTGCGCTTGCAACAACAAATCCATTAAAGGCAAATCAAACAGTTTGGCGATTTCTTCGCGGCTATGCTTACGGGTCATTTGTTGGCTGGCGGTGGCATCCGTTGTTAAGTTGTTTAAAAAGTCATTGTTCAAGCCGCTGTGGCTGTTGTTTTTATTATTGAACGTGTCAGTGGGGCTACTGGCATTAGGCTCTGAGATGTTAAGTAATCCTGCCATCATATAATTCCTTTTATAATAGTTTTTAAAACAATCATTTTGAAGAGAATAGTGGTTAAAAGAGTTGTGTGTAAAGCCATAAAATTTTAGATAATAAAAAAGGCTGCGATATAGTATACCGCAACCTTTTTAGAAAATCAGAACACTGCGAAAGAGTAAAGTAACTGAGCGCTAAATAATCGTGATCTGTTTTCTTTATTTACGTCGATCTATTTACGTTATTATTTGCCAAGTTTGTGCTTAGCAACCCCAATCCAATGGTTGGCAAGTTTTTGTGCTTTATAAGCATAAGGCTTGGCTTTTTGGATATAAGGTTTACATTCTTCTGGAACAGCTGGCACGATATGCTTAGCAAGCTTATTGAACCACATCATTAGGCTGTAATCGCCTTCGATGCTGAGGTTGCCTTCTTGTACAGCAGTCATAAAGGCAGGAAGATTGCCTTTGGTCAAAAGCTTAACACCTGTCATCGAATCCTTGAAATTGATGGTGAGGTCTGCTTTTTCAGCATGACCACTGTATTGGCTGAAGCTACCATTATCAAAGACAAAATAACGGGCGATATCCGCTTCAGTGCTGGCAAGCTCAATCGTAACATTGCGATCAGCGAATAGTGCTTGCACATCTTCGTTATCACTATCAGCAAGCATGGATAAACGATAGCCAATCACAGCTAATAGCACATCTAACGGATCAGATTTAATATCTAATACAGGAACAGTAAACATAATCGAACTCCTAAAGAATGAGACGCAAAATAATGCGTACTTTATAACAATTTTTATGACAAATATATAACTAGATTATAAACGATAGAGAGGTTGCTATTCTTTAGGAGTTACGTAGAGAGCGTTAAGTATCTTGTAACATCCAATGACGTCATCTTGATTAAAACAAGTTATTAATATTTATAAAAATGGCAGTAGAAAAGAGAATAGCAACGAAAATGAATGCTCGCACTACCTATGCCAGATTGAGCGAATTTGACGGCAGGTTAATCGTACTTTTTGGACGAGATACGGTCGAATAAAGATAATGTAATACAGGCTATATAAGAGGTAAATAAAAGTACTGCAAACAGAGAATGAACCAACCTGACAGCGTCGCTCATTGATATAGACGCGACTCTATCAGTGGAAGCGTGGTTGGTAGTCGTCATCATAAACAGGCGTGTGCTCGATATAGCGTGCCGCTTCCAATTGACGCTGCTGCTGAACGGATTGACTGACATCCTCGTAACGTAGTGCCCGATACAGCACCCAGCCCGCTAAAGGCAACCAACTGATACCCATGGCGATGATATAGCTGTGCCATTCTGACAGCTCTGATAGCATAGGACGACTCGCCACAATGCTTTGAATCGCCTCAACCGCTAGCCAATATGCCATACCACCAAATAGATACCAGAGCAGCCAGCGCTGTGAGGATAAGGCAAGCGCTAAAATCAAGCCTGCCAGCAAGCTATAACCAAGCAGTGCCGCCGTGCTCCACGTTTCTATACCAATAATCGAAAATATAGTCAGTAACATCATTCATCTCGCTATTCATAAGGTGAATTCCAATAGGGTCATTATGAAAGTTTGGGGAACAAAGCTAAAGAGGGGATAGGCAACTTTGCGACAACCGTTGACGTTTGGTTTTTTAGCACATTTTGATGGTTTTGTATGGCAAGGTTTAAGCATAAGCGCCGCAAGGATGGGCGCTTATTATTAAGAGTGTATAGGAGGGTTTTTGGGTTTTAAAAAGAGAATGATGCAGATTTAAGGTAGGGTTAAGCGCGATTGCTACGAGTGCCCCACCAAGACAATAGTGAGACTAAAATCGCGCCTAGCAGCATCAGTCCTACAGTGGTTAGCCAATGTGGACCAGTAGGATATTGCCATGGCATCACGTTGTTTATCGCGTCACTATTAAGCGTGCCTAACGCATCTACTTTCCATGGCCATACTTTCACAAGCGAGCCTGCGATAAAACCTGTGAGCAAGGCTAAAGTTGCCTGATAGTAGCGAGACAATAGCCATTTAAGTGCGCGAGTAAATAATAACAATCCCGTCGCCATGCCCGCAATGACCGTGAAGATTATCGTAAAGTTAAGGCTATGTACGGCTTCTAATACTGCGTCATAAGCACCTAATAGTAATAAGATAAAAGACCCAGATATACCGGGCAGTATCATGGCACAAATAGCGACTGCGCCAGCAAAAAACAAATAAGGCAAGCTTGGTGTGGTCGTGAGCAATGGTAAGCTGCTAATGACTACAGCGGCAACAAGACCAGTCACGAATAGTGCTGCCCGCCCTATATTCCAACGCTGAATCTCACTCAATAATATAAATACTGTTGCGACAACCAGTCCAAAAAAGAACGACCAAATAAATAACGGTTGATTATCCAATAGGTGTTTGATAATACCGGCTAAAGTAGCAAAACTGGTGGCGATTCCCAATAATAAAAACAACAAAAAAGTGGCATCAACTTGTCGCCACACCGAAACCAAACCTTTGATTCCGCCTTCCTGTCGAAATATCTGCCAGAGATTGGGGCCGATGCTACTCAGGGCGTTAATCAAGCGCTCATAAATACCAGCAATCAGCGCAATGGTACCGCCAGAGACACCCGGTACGATATCCGCTGCCCCCATGGCCATTCCTCTGATATAAACCCCAAATAGTTGCTTTGGACTATCGGAGGATGCAGCAGTGCTGCTCTTATCCAGTGGTTGTGGCGCTGACGGCTCATTTTGCCGCGGTGATGGTGATGCCGTCATGGACAATCCTTTTTTATTTAAAAACACAGTGAAAGTTAATGCGATGCCGCTAAGTATGCTAGGACAGTGATGCGAAAATTGAATGTCGCAATGTAATAAGACATAAAAGCCAGATTAATGTTAAAAACACTAACCTAGCTCCATGATATGGTGTTACGAGTGTAGTCGTTACTCCGTGGGCGCAAGTGCTGGATAGCCAAGGGCATAAAATATGCCTTCAAGCCCTGTGACATTGATGGCGGCATCAGCACGTGCTTGCACAATGGGCTTGGCGTGATAGGCGACGCCTAGGTCAGCAATGGCCATCATTGGTAAATCGTTGGCACCGTCACCGATACAGACCACTTGTGACATCTCGATGCCTAAGCGCTCCGCAGTATGCTCAACGATAGCCGCTTTTTTGGCACCATTAACGATGGGCAGCTGTACGTGACCAGTGACTTCCCCTTCGTCGATATCTAGGGCGTTGGCGTGAACTTCGTCAATGCCTAATTGCTCAGCGATATAGCGCGCAAAGTAGGTAAAGCCGCCTGATACCAGTACGGTATGGTAGCCCAAAGCCTTTAGTGCACTGATGGTAGTTCGAGCACCCATTGATAGCGTTAGGCGTTTGCAGATATCATCCAGCACATCGGTCGAGATGCCTTTTAATAACGCTACCCGCTGAGCAAAAGATTCATCAAAATCCATTTCACCGCGCATTGCCGCTTCCGTAATGGCTTCGACTTCTTCGCCGATGCCCGCTGTTTTTGCCAACTCAACGATGACTTCTTGCTCGATTAAGGTGGAATCCATATCAAAGCAGGCAAGCTTGTGGGTACGTAGCATATGACCGACTGATAAAATATGGCAATCGACAATGTCCAAGCGTTTAGCACTACTCGCTTGATGACTATCGTTATAAGCTTCGGTCAAGTCGTGACGCAAGCGCGTGGTCAGCTGATCATCAATGATGTGAGCTGCCGCGGTCTTTTTGCCAGGATGCATGAGCGTATCAGTGACTGGAACCAACAAATAGCGGAACACTTGTGCTTGGGTAAAAGGCAAGCGCTGTGCGTTTGCTGCCGTTAGCTCTGTATCAGAAACGGTAATATTGACAAAACTGGCATCAGTATCTTCAGCGACGGTGACCAAATGCCAGCTTGGCTGTTCATCGACCCATGATTGCACATACTGGTGGATATCAAGCGTCGATACTTTGGTCGGTAGCACAACAATAAGAGCAAAAACTGGCAGGGACTGTAGCGCATCAAAATCTTGTAAGTTCGTGTTATCTGGTAACAGTGACGCAATAGAGTCAACGGCTTGTTGCCATGCTTTGCTGTCTTTTGGTAACGAGTAAGATGTATTGTGTGGCATGGCTCAATGGTCCCTTGTATGCTCATATAAGATTGGGAATAATAGCAGCTTTACTCGGCAGCGCCTATAGATGACGCGCAAAGTATCACCGTCGATTAAAGATGGCAGCAATCATTGAAAAATCATTTGAAATTGAATGTGATTATTATGATAAATTTATAAATCTACTAACGCTATAAGACTTATTATGGTGATATAGTAGGTAAGATAAGCGGACTGTATTCATGATGATATTCACAACAATGCTTTCAGTCGCCGCTTACCAAATGTGCCGTAGATTATCCTGAGTATTAGTATTTGAGACAGCAGTTTTTAAGTAACCAAATCTTGTTGTAAATGCTATTTTAGGCAACAACAGAGGTGTCGGGTTATGGTACTTAAATTCAATACATACTTGTTAAGATACGCACTATTATAGTTTTTTTAAATTCGCCAAAAAATGAGGGATAGCCTTGTTTTTTTTAATTTCTCTTATCCAAAAAAGTTTACCATATCATGACGTATTTAGCGCCGCGGCAAGGGTTATTTGCCATTATTCTTCTGGTTAGTTTTTGTTTGCAGACGTTGTTATTGGTCATCAGCACCGATCAACAGCTGAGCAAAAGTCGTGCGTTAAAAGGCGAGCAGATGGTCGCCCAGCTGATTGATGAAGCAAGGTTGTCTTTAGAAAATAAAGACCGTGTCAGCTTAAGTGTCATTGCCAATCGTTATACCAGCGAGCAAGACGTGACGCGCATATTGATTAAAGACAATAACGACGACATCTTGGTGCCTGTTGGCAATGCGCCCATGCAGCAAGGTGATACCATTCGTCAGATTGCCACCAATGGCGATTCGGTGATTGGCAGTGTGTCGTTGACATTAAAAGATATTAGCAAAGGCGAGATTATCGCTATGCAATGGCCGTTCGTCATCGGTACGATGCTTCTGCATTTGTTGCTTTGGCTGGTTTATGGTTACCTTGCCCGTCCAACCAAAGAGCAAATTAACGCGCTTAGCCGCGATATTCAAGATTTGCATCGTGAGCAGTATATGCAAATCGATCAGCGCAGTTATGATCGGGATTTTGAACGCCGTGCCACGGATACGGATAGAGAAACATCGGAGCATTCTGTAGAGAGTGCGACGGACGGTCAGCCAGCCAATGCACACAAATTGGATGTACATAGTGAAGTAAACCAGTATTTAAGAACGCAACAGAATCAAGCGGCGACTGATACCACTGGCTCTGATAGTCAGCCTATCGATAGTACGACTGAAGAGCGAGCGGAGCATGATGCAGCAAATGGTGCTGCCCAAGATGAGATAAGCCGCGCTCCTAAATCTGGTAGCGCCTCTCGGTTGTCTACCACCCGCTCATTTGACAGTGTGAGAGTGCAGATTGTATTCCATGACGAGTTCAATATGCTTGAGCGTCTGGCACCGGCTCAGCGTTTACCTTATTTGGCATTATGTACGCAGCTATTAAACCAAGCGGTGACCGAGTTACTCAAGCAGCCATTGTTGTTGGGTGTCAGCGCGATGAACGAGCCGCGTTTCGATGACACGGGTGCTAGTGTGTTGTTAAAGGCGGACAATAGCCATGCCAAAGTGGCGTTAGCAGGTGTGATGCTTGGCAAGCTGTATTTGATGCTCAACAAAATCATCCATGACAAGCATATTGAGCTAAGCCGCTTTGCACTACCTGCTAAAGCAGGTGTCAGCGATGATGCACAGGCGCAAGCAATGACGCAATTATTACACAGCGTCGGCAAAAAAGAGCAAATGCTGATTTTGTTACCCAATGCAGGTCTCAAGCAAATCAGCCACCATGTGCAGGTGCAGAGTATCATGCGCCCAACCACGGTTTATGAGCGTGAATGTGCGGTGTTCGATGGTGGTAATGATTCGATGATTCAACGCTTAGCAGATGTGCGCAATGCGGTATTGATGATTGAAAGCGAAGATGAGTCGGCTATTTAATGCTGCTTATATTCGCTTATTACTATACAATTGTCTGAGATATTGTCTCTGTCGTTATCTTTAAACAGCCTAAAAATAGGGCAGTAATAATAAAAAGCATTGACAACGTGAAGTAGAGACTTTATAAGGCATATATATATTAATGTATTCTTAATACCCTTGCTAAAAATGATAGGAGTTTGTCATGAGTGACGCTGATATTGACGACGATTTTGATGATGATTTTGTCGACGATGATGATGCAAAGATGGTGGAAGAGGCCGAGACGAGCGTGCGTACGCGCTTAAGTAGTCTTGAGAAGCGTCGACTGATCGATAATCTGCTAGAAGAAAAGCGTTTGGCCAAAGAGCTAAAGGATGATCTAGACGATATAGACAATTTCGATGAAGATGGCGATGATTGGGATGATGACGATCTTTAGTTTTTAAACTTAAGTCATAGCCTAATGTGAAAGTGCTCAGTCATTTAAGCCGACTAAAGCCTTTTAATAACGGCATATTAGCTGACAGTGTAATGCTAATGATATCGCGATCGTTATTTTTTGACGGTTGCTCGCAACCCGCTCTATGCAATGATTCTTATTTTATAAAGATGGTTTGGGTGCTTTACCGAAACCATTTTTACCTTCAAATTATCCACTATTCTGCACTTAACCGATCGTTTATGGCGACTGCCGCACTCTATCTTTCAAGGACAATTACATCATGAGTAACCAATTAAGCTTCGATGAATTATTAGACTATTTGGACAATCAAGAGAGCCCATTTGTGCTTGATAGTGTCGCCGCGCATGGTTTTTTGACAGCGACAGTCATTGGGCGTCCATTACCGAATTGGCTGGATGCACTGTTTGAAGGTCATGTTAGCGAAATCCCAGAAAATGTCATCGACGGTATCCAGCGCTGGCGCGATTCTATTATCGCTGAGCTAAAAAACGAGACACCTATTGAGCTACCGTTTGGTGAAGATGCGGGTGATGAAGAAGTGGCTGTCGATTTTTCAGATGAATCAGATATCGTTGCTTGGTCAATTGGCTTTGTCGATGCGATGTATGGCGACGAAGCCAGCGATTGGTTTGAAGATGAAGAAACGGCTGAAGATGTGGCTGTCTTGACTTTACCAATGATTTTGCTAAGCGGTATCGATGATGAAGATCCAGAGCTTGCAGAGATGCGTAAAGATGAAGACAAGCTGGCACAAATGGCCAATAGCATCGAAGGCAATTTGACTGAGTTATTTTTATTGTTCCATACCAACGATTAGCCTTTTTTATCAATATAGGGACAGCGTGGTTTGGTCTATATCCAAGTTGACGCTGTCTATATAACGTCACCGATAAGGTCGTATTATGACTGTGCAACTCTCCAATCTTGAGCATTTGCCCAACTATCAGATCACCGAGCGTTTGGATGTGGTGTACGGCAGCACCGTGCGCTCAAAACATGTCGGCAAAGACTTGTTTGCTGGACTTAAGAATATCGTCGGTGGTGAGTTAACGGCTTATACCGAGCTGTTAGAAGAGTCACGGCAAGAGGCGATCGATCGGATGATTGTCAAAGCAGAAGCTTTGGGTGCAGATGCGGTTGTGGGGTTGCGTTTTTCGACCTCTAGCATCGCGCAGGGAGCCTCTGAATTGTTTGTCTATGGCACTGCTGTCAAAGCCATACCGATGCCGAAGCAAGTCTACCAAACCCCACCAATCGACTCTTATCATCAGTCTGGTCAACAGCCAAATCTACAAAATTCTGCACCGACAGCGACCGATGACTTGCCACGTTTCAACCCTTTTGGTTAGCTAACCAAATCTTAAAGCATCGATGCTTTTTTCTGATAAGTTTCTGATAAGTTTATGACAAGAGACGTGCCATGAATAACTCCCTTATCCAAATGCTTATTAATTACGCACCGTTTATTTTACTATTCGCTGCTGGTTGGTTCTTTGGGTCGCGTCATGAGCGCCAACATCTCGCGCAGTTAAGCATTGCAGAGCAAGAATTAAGCCATATTATGGTCTCAAGTGAGCGCTTTTATGTGCCGAAACTTGTTGCCAATACTGAGGGCGAGCTGGTACTTGGTAGCGTGGTTATTGCCCAAGATTATTTCAAAATGATTATCGCTCGGGTATTGAGTATCTTTGGTAAAAACTTGACCACTTACGAGACCTTACTTGACCGTGCCCGCCGCGAAGCTCTGGTACGTATGCGTACCGAAGCACAAGCCAAAGGCTATAACCATATCTATGGCTTACGTCTAGAAGTCAGCAATATCAATCAACTGGGCAGCATGGTAGAAGCTATTGCCTATGGTACGGCAGTTATCAGTACTGACCGTCACTAAAGTCCTGCCAATTTAAGATATATTCTTAATCTTATGTTCTTTCTTATCCCCAAAATAAGCACTTATCTTAGTTATCCTTGCGTTGCTATCAATGTCTAACAAGAAATTATAGAGAGTCGACTATATTATGCTTGAACTTTTCTTATGGGGCTTCCTGCTACTTTTACAGATTGTTTTTGGGCTATTGATGTTTTATGGTGTGTTTAAAGTGATGCTCTGGTCTAGTCGTACAAAGCTTTCAAAGCGTACTTCCAGCTCATCTTCTGGAGATGACATCAACAACAGTAATCATAGCGGATATAGCAGCAATGACTCTTGTGGTGACAGTGGTGGTGATGGTGGCGGGTGTGATTGATTCCTTTCTTAGCGACAAACCTGCTCATTCTCAGCCTAACAATATAAATAACGGTATACCTTAAAGTTTTTCTATACTTTTATATGGCGGATATCCTACGTTTGGATACTGACTGGTGAGTAGTTGAATAAAATAGATAAGGGCGACTTTACCCCTATATACTTGCTTTTATCGCGTCTTATTTTTTGCTGTTTTTTAGTTGATTGTCGGTGTTTAACGGCTATTGATTATGAAGGTACGCTTTAGCAAGGATTGCTAATCAGGCGTCATTTAATCAGCATACTTGGTCTAAAAATTCATCTATAAAATGAACCTATAAACAGCTCTTATCTACAAGGATGTAGTTATGGAAGGTCTTGCCATAGTCACGTTAGTCAATTCAGTTATCATTCCTATTTGTCTGTTTTTAATCATGATGGGCATGGGTCTGACCCTCGTCACCAACGATTTTAAACGGGTTTTAAAATATCCAAAAGCAGTCGGCATTGGCTTGACCAATCAGTTGATACTGTTACCTATCATTGGCTTTGCCTTAGCCAATATCATGCCATTACGCCCAGAGTATGCCGTCGGAGTTATGCTCCTCGTACTGTGTCCAGGTGGCACTACCTCAAACTTATTTACCTATTTAGCCAAAGGCGATGTGGCGCTGTCGGTGACGATGACCGCGATTGCGAGCGTGATTACCGTCTTTACCATTCCCATTGTGCTGAGCTTTTCATTGATTTATTTTATGGGCAGCGGTAGTGAGTTTGAGTTACCGGTAGTAAAAACGATGCTGACTTTGGTGGTGCTGACGATAGTGCCTATTAGTGTCGGTATGCTGATTAAACGCTATGCACCAACCGTTGCCGATCGCTCACAAGTCTATGTGTCTCGATTTGGGGTGATATTTTTAACGTTTTTAGTGCTGTTTTTGGGCTATGTGCAACGCGATATCATTGTTGACGCCTTTATCGCTACTGGTCCCGTATCGGTATTATTAAATCTCTCAACCATGGCGCTCGGTTATTATAGTAGTAAATGGTTCGGTCTCAACTGGGCGCAAAGAACCTCGGTGACGCTAGAAGTCGGTTTACAAAACAGTACCTTGTCGATATTCATGGCATTGACACTATTATCTAACTATGACATGTCGATGATGCCAGCCATTTATACCTTGGTGATGTTCTTAAGCGCGGGAATTTTGGTGCGCATATTTAGCGCTCAACACGATAAGCTGAGAAAATCTGAGATAGAAAATAGCGTGTTGGCAGCGCGTATGCTGTAGATGCTGAAAACCCATAACAGGTTTAAATATTGAACCTTGTTATGGGTAATAGGTGAGTTATCTATTTATATCATTTAGCATTAACCAATACCAATCAAGGTCGGCGGGTATTTATACTGGTTTTAGCTTCCGCTTGTTCGCTGGCTGTTTGTTCTTTCACTTTTTCGATTTGAAATAAGAACGTACGGTTTTTGAGTACCGCCACAAACACCACGCCGCCGACGGTATTGCCCAGCAATATCACTACTAAAAACAGTAAATAACGCCCCAAGCTGACGGTATTGCCGTATAGCAGGGCAGAAAAAATCTCAATGTTGCCCACGATACTGTGGTGCAATCCTAAAAAACCAATACTGCCAGTAATAAGCGTTACCAAAACGATGCGGCTAAGGGTGTCACGTGCTGAGGTCACAAGCCAAGCGGTGACGCCCATCATCCAACCTGCCAAGATGGCACTACCAAATATGACCCACCACCTAAATCCTAAAATGTGTTCGGCATAAGTGTCGATGTCGCTCACGCTAAACAGCTGCATATTTAAACCCAAACCTATCATCAATGCGGCAAACAGACAGCCGCCAACGATGTTGCCAGCGATGACAATGCCCCAAAGGCGTAGCAATTTGTGCAGCGGTTCAATTTTGTTAAGCACAGGTAGGCTTAATAGTGAGGTTTGTTCGGTGAATAATAGCGACTGACCAATGACGACGATGATAAAGCCAATTGGGTAAAGTAGGGAGGCGAGCACGATCGCGTATTGGCTTGGTAGTACGCCACTCAACAGCGCAAAAGCTGATAAAATCATAAAAAAGCTAATGCCAATCTCAAGCCCAGCGGTAAAGGCACTGGTAAATAGCGAGCCAAGCGAACGCTCAAAGGTTTCTTTGGCATCCATCACTTGCTCAACCAAGATACTGGCATAGCTCTTTGCTTGACTTAAATTGTCATCATTGGCGACTTTTTTGATGATTTCTTTATCTGCTTCGCTCATATCTTCAGAGAAATCTTCGTCTTCTAAACTTTCTGTCGCCTCGGTATCATCTGGAATCGCAGTCTTGCTAACGTCTTTATCTTCAGTAACAGATGGTTGATAAACGCTATCATCAATCAAGAGCTTGTCGTCTATTTCATTAGCGTCAGATTCGTCAGCTTGAGAGTGGCTGCTATTGTGATAGGTGTGCTCGGTATCTTTGGACACGGTCGGCTCGCTGTTTATAAGATAATGATTTTAGGATAAAGACGCCATTTATATGCAAGTGATGTTATAAAATATACCTCATAGCATGACCCATATTTTATAACATCACTAGCACTTATTTTGTGGGAGTCTCATTCGATTGGAGACGTTTATGGGCTTTTGCGCTTATTAATGGGGCAATGCCACTCTGCAAGTCTGATAAATTGCCTTAGCATCTAACAAAATCTGCCTATCTGCGTTAAAATCACTCTATTCATGATTTTCCTAATTTTTATATTCGCTTTAATCACATTCAATCAATAAAAGATAATGCCATTATGAGTAACCACAACCTCACTACATCTATTCAAGCGGCCTTAAGCCAGTTAGAGAATGCGTACAATCCTGCGGAAGTCGAAGCGGGCATGTATCAAGGCTGGGAAGAAAGCGGCTATTTTAAGCCGACCTTTGATAAAGAAGAGTCGTTTTCTATCGCCTTGCCACCACCGAACGTCACTGGCTCATTGCATATGGGTCATGGTTTTAACAATGCAATCATGGATGCGCTGACCCGTTATCACCGCATGGATGGTGACAATACGCTGTGGCAACCGGGTACGGATCATGCCGGTATCGCAACCCAAATGGTCGTTGAGCGTCGCCTAGAAGCACAAGGACTCAAGCGCCGTGATATGACGCGTGAAGACTTCGTCGATAAAGTGTGGGAATGGAAAGAAGAGTCGGGCGGCAATATCACCAGCCAAATTCGCCGTTTGGGTAGCTCGGTTGATTGGTCGCGTGAGCGCTTTACCATGGATGATGGTTTGTCCAATGCAGTAAAAGAAGTGTTCGTACGCCTGTTTGACGATGGTTTGATTTATCGTGGTAAGCGTCTAGTCAACTGGGATCCAAAGTTCCAAACCGCATTATCTGATTTAGAAGTAGAAAACCACGACGAAAAAGGCAGCTTATGGCATTTCCGCTATCATTTCACCGATAAAGACTTAACGACCCAAGATGGTAAAAACTATCTGGTCGTCGCAACCACTCGTCCTGAGACATTGCTTGGCGATACCGCTGTCGCAGTCAATCCTAGTGATGAGCGTTATGCACACTTGGTCGGCAAAACTATTACCTTGCCAATCACTGGTCGTGTCGTGCCTATCGTCGCTGATGATTATGTTGAAAAAGACTTCGGTACAGGCTGTGTCAAAATCACCCCAGCGCATGATTTTAATGATTATGAATTGGGTCGTCGCCATAGCTTGCCACTCATCAATATCCTAGATGAGCGCGCCAATATCTTACCCGCGATGGAAGTCTATCCTGATCTGCAAACACGTGAGCCAGAATTAGAGACCACGCCAAGTGAGTATGCAGGACTTGAGCGTTTTGCCGCGCGTAAATTCTTAGTTGAGCAAGCAGGTGATCAGGGCTGGCTAGAAGATATCGAGGACTACGCACTGAAAGCCCCGCGCGCTGAGCGTGGCGGTACGATCGTTGAGCCATGGTTGACCGATCAGTGGTATGTCGCGGTCAAAGAGCTTGCCAAGCCTGCGATTGACGCGGTAGAAGACGGCAGCATCGAGTTCGTCCCTGCGCAGTACAAAAACATGTATATGGCGTGGATGACCGATCTACAAGACTGGTGCATCAGCCGTCAGCTCTGGTGGGGTCATCGTATCCCTGCATGGTATGACGATGCGACGGGTGAGATCTATGTCGCGCGTGACGAAGCTGAAGTACGCACTAAATACAACCTAAGCGACGATGTAAAACTGCGCCAAGATAATGACGTGCTCGATACGTGGTTCAGCTCTGGTCTATGGACGTTCAGTACGCTTGATTGGGCAGACGTCAACGCCGATCCACGCGTGATGGACACCTTTCACCCAACCAGCGTGCTGGTGACTGGTTTTGACATTATCTTCTTTTGGGTTGCGCGCATGATCATGATGACCATGCACTTCGTGAAAAACGAAGATGGCACGCCGCAAGTACCGTTTAAGACCGTCTATGTGCATGGTCTGGTACGTGATGGCAATGGTCAAAAAATGTCAAAATCAAAGGGTAACGTCTTAGATCCGATCGATCTAATTGACGGTATTGAGCTAGAAGCGTTGGTCGAAAAACGTACCAGCAATATGATGAATCCAAAAGACGCGGCCAAGATTGAGAAGCAAACGCGTAAAGAGTTCCCAGAAGGTATCCCAGCTTATGGTACGGATGCACTGCGCTTTACCTTTACCTCATTGGCCAGTACAGGTCGCGATATTAACTTTGATCTAAAGCGTGTCGAGGGCTATCGTAACTTCTGTAATAAAATCTGGAACGCCAGCCGTTTTGTACTCATGAACTGTGTCGATGGTGAAGGCAGTGCGAAGCCTATCGACCAAACGGCGAATCCTGACGTATGGGAATTACCAGAAAAATGGATCATGAGTCGTCTGAACTCTACCGTTGCTGATATCCATCAGCATTTTGCTCAGTACCGTCTCGATATGGTCAGCCAAGATATCTATGAGTTTATCTGGAATGAGTACTGTGATTGGTACGTTGAGCTTGCCAAAGCCAGCCTCAATGATGACTCGGTATCGGATGAGCGCAAAGCGCAAATCCGCTATGTACTACTGCACGTGCTAGAGACGGCGCTACGCTTTAGCCATCCAATCATGCCGTATCTGACCGAGCAAATCTGGCAGACGGTCGCACCGCTATTGAATCGTAAAAATACCGATAGCATCGTCGTTGCTGACTATCCACAAACGGATGATGCCCAAATCAGTGAGCAAGTCGAAGCCGATATGGCGTGGCTACAAGAGCTAATCGCGAGCGTGCGTAATATCCGCGGTGAGATGAAACTGGGCAACGCCGTACGTCTGCCAGTGCTACTACAAAACGTCTCTAGCGATGAAGATGCGCGTCTATCACGTATCAAAAACCAGTTCAAAGCGCTTGCCAAAGTTGAGAGCTTAGAGATCGTCAAAGAAGGCGATGAGGTGCCACTCTCATCATCAAGCATGGTTGGTCAGCTGCGTATACTCGTACCGATGAAAGGTCTGATCGATCCAACGGCTGAGCTGGCACGTTTAGGTAAGTCATATGATAAGTTGAAAGGTCAAGCTGAAGGTATCGCGCGTAAGCTAGGTAATGAAGGCTTTGTCAGTAAAGCCCCTGCGGAAGTGGTCGATGCTGAGAAAGCGAAACTGGCTGAGCTAGAAGGGCAGTTAACGGCGATGACGGCGCAGATGGAGCAGTTGAAGGCTTTGTAGTCTAAGCAATCATTATAATGGCCATAACTTTAATACTTGCATTCTTGATCATGGCGATTCTATTTTTCTATTGGAATCGTCATGAGTCATTAGATAAGCATGCCATTTTCGCCACTATATTTATGGTGGTATATGTGCTTGTTTATCTATTTTTAAATCCTCCATACTTTTCACCGAATCGTCATATTGATACCTTGCTGATGATATTACCTCTAGTATCGTATGGCGCTATTCTATTTCCTGAAATAAATGCGACGATACCAGTACAAGGAACAAAGGGATTTGGTTGGTTGGGACTGGTTGTAACTGTGATAGTTTTAGTTGGGTTTAAGTGGTTTTTTTAAGCAAGCTGAAAATATCTTGCGTAAGCTAGGTAATGAAGGCTTTGTCAGCAAAGCAACTGCGGAAGTGGTCGATGCTGAGAAGGCGAAACTGGCTGAGTTAGAAGGTCAGTTGACGGCGATGACAGCGCAGATGGAGCAGCTGAAAGCGTTGTAATACTTCTAAATTAGCTACGAAAAAAGCCACCTAATTAGGTGGCTTTTTTTATATCTCTAATGAGTTATATATCTACGAAAGCTGTTGAAATGATAAGTTGAACATGTATTGAAATAGATATATATTTAAAAGCTTTAATGTAGAGTGAGTACTTAATAGAATCAATATTCTGATGGCTATCAAGTAGTAAGGGATAGATGGCTTCGCGGATTTTCTGATATATTTATATAAATATTATAGGTAAAGTAAAAGCTAGCAGCGATATATCGATTTTAAATTACCCATAAAATAAGCTTCTATTTAATTTGGAAATACTATGATTATTAGCGAATTTATAAATGACTATAATAACCACCCTGTGCTTTTTGTTGGTACAGGAATTAGCTTAAGATATTTGGATAATTCATTCACATGGGATCAGTTACTAGAGAAAATTTCATTTGACCTTTTTGGTAACGATGAAAATTATTTAGATATAAAGCATAACTCTAAGGTAAATGGAAATTTTGACTATCCAAAAATAGCATCGATACTAGAAAAAGAATTTAATGACTTTGTTTCAAAGCCTGAAAATAGATCTGGTGATTTTAAAGATTTGAACGATAGTTTTTATGAAAGTATGCGAAATGGTAATTCTATTAGTAGGTTTAAGCTGTATTTAACAAGCTTGGTTAAAGACTTATCGTATAATAAGAGCTATGAAGATGAGGTTAAAGAGTTTAAGAAAATAAGAAAAAATATTGCTTCAGTCATTACGACAAACTATGATATCTTGATTGAAGATATGAGCTATGCTGAAGAAACCGTA
>NZ_DKHR01000003.1:201073-251321 GCF_002453835.1 Psychrobacter sp. UBA6739 | reverse complement strand
CCAATTTTATTATGCCACTACAATAGATAACACTGTATGTACCTACTGGAAAGACTCTGAGAAATTTAAGGAAGAGATAAAAATCCAAGAATATGAAATTTACCCTTCGCTTATAGAAGTCCATGAATTATCTTCAACTGAATATAATTTTTCTACAACTACAAATATGTACTATAAAAACAAGAGTTATAAGGCTAATATTTTTCCAAATTCTAGAGTTCAACTATCAAATGGAAATGAAGTTATCAACTTAATCTGTAATAAAGATAATTGTTCTAAGCCATTTTTATGGGGTTTTGCTACAGAGTCAACTATAAGAGCTAATCCTGAATTAGCTGATGCGATGATGACTAAGATATCATCTATATATAACTATAAAACCTACCTTAATAAAATGAGCAAGCAGTCAATTAAAGATAAACTAGCGGTCAAAGTATACTTTATAAACCCAAATATAGATGACTATGTCTATGTTATTCGACATGTAGATAAAGATTCACAACTAAAGAACACTATTCAAGAATACTTGAACGGTTTAACACCAGAAGAGAAAAAACTAGGGTTTGAGTCTAGTAATTTCGGCAATGAAAATTTTACAGTGAAAATTGAGAACCACATCGCTAAGATTCATTTTACTGCTAATGACTTAACTAAATATTTGAGATCGCCACAGCAAGTGATCGATTTTACAATGGCTATCATTTTAACAGCCGAGCAATTTGATGCTGTTAATGATGCACAGATTTGCGTCAATAATACTTATAATTACGAAATAACTTTTTTTGCTAATGAAGAATCAGTTGATTGTCTCTTTTAACTTTTATTTCAACTATCTACATTTAAAATTAGACCAAAAAAAATCCGACCACATTAAGTGATCGGATTTTTAATATTTGGTGGAGATGGCGGGAGTTGAACCCGCGTCCGCCAGCATTACGCTCATGAATCTACATGTTTAGTTTCTGTCTTTAGTTTTAATCCGCACCGATCCGACAGTCAGGATGGATTGGACGATTCTCTACTTTTGAACCCAAGCGATTGAGACAATCACTTGTGGCGAGCCTACATGCGGACGCTTCAACTTAGTTGACCAACTGTAGGTGATCAGCAACTAAGTAAACAGGTTTAAACCATGTAAACAGGGTTTAAGCTGCTAGAGCGTAATTTTCGTCGTTTGCGACTATAACAATATATGTTTGATTAACGAGAGGACATATACTCTCGACATGCATCATTGAGTTTCATTACCAGCGTCGAAGCCAGAACATCCCCAATAAGGTCATCTATTATATAGGACTTATAGGTCGACTTTCAACATATATAATATCTATATTACATTACGTTACAGCTGCACTCTCTAAGCCAGTACTTTATCGAGCCATTTACCGATATTTTGAATCTGCGGCATGCAAACTTGATGTGCCATCGGATAAGTATGATAAACAACATTATAGCCTTTAGCGGATAATAACTGCTGCGCCTGCTCGCCCAAAATTACAGGAACAACTGGATCATGCGTACCATGCTCAATCAATATTGGCATGTCTTTATTAGCAGCGCTATAGCTAATATTATCATTAGTCGCTAGATAAGTAGAGAGTGTCATCAAGCCAGCTAAACGCTGCGGGTAGCCAAGTGCCACATGATATGCCACTGCCCCACCTTGCGAAAATCCTGCGATTACAATGTGTTCAGGCTTAACACCACGCTCTATCTCACGGCTGATCAAATCACGGATTTGCTGCGCAGACTCTTCAATCTGAGCGACATCGACTTTACGCTCTAGGCTCATCTCTAAAATGTCGTACCATGCTGGCATTACCATACAACCATTCACCGTCACTGGGCGCTTTGGTGCATGCGGGAAAATAAAACGCACTGCCATATTATCCGCTAAACCGAGCTGTGGTACCACTGGCTCAAAATCATGACCACTCGCGCCCAAACCATGTAGCCAAATAACGGCTCTATCTATCTTTTTTTGCGTTGGATTATGCTCAACGATGACCGCATCTAAATAGTCACTCATATTCTTAAACTCCTTTAAATAAAAATGGTAGGTACATCAAACTTATTTTTAGTAAAACTGACATTCGCACTATATTTCAATATTTTTTATAATAATACTGATTATTTTACAGCCTTTCATCAAAACCGCCAGTCAAAAAAGTCTTCGCTAATAATGCCAATTTCCATCAACTTTTCACATCTTTTAAGGCCTGATAGCAAAAGCGAGTGCGACTTTTGTGCTACGATAAATTTATTAACATAGCTACTGACTCTAGCTACTGTATGATGCCCTACACTCATTTTTCAATGTTCGTATCTCATTAGATATTAATAACCCCTTCATCTTAAACAGTTTTTCTTTATATAGCGATATAGAGCTTATGACCCATATTTTACTGGTAGAAGACGATCCTGCTATCGCGATGTCACTGAAAGTCACTTGCAAGCGTGAAGGCTGGCAAATCACTTGGCTTGATAACGCCAGTAACGTGTTGCCTTTTCTGCGCAATTTACATAAAAGCGCTGAAGCGCAAGATCTATCGGCGATTATTTTGGATGTTGGGTTGCCAGATGGCGATGGTCTCAGTCTCTGTCAACAAATACGCCACACCCCTGATATTGCAGGCTTAAAGGACACTCCTATCATCTTCTTGACGGCTCGTAGCGATGAGGTCGATCGTATTTTGGGTTTAGAGATGGGCGGCGATGACTATTGTGCCAAGCCATTTAGCCCGCGCGAGTTGGTTGCCCGTCTAAAAGCCATTTGGCGACGTGAGCAATTATTGTCTCAGCCGTCCACCTCCCATACAACAGCAGCAGATAATACCGTTAATGACAATTCTTCTAGCAATATGTCGGGGCAGGCGTTAACCTTTGAATGTCAGTCTGGCATCTGGCACTACCAACCGCTTAATTATTCGTTAATGTGGCAAGAGCAGAAGCTTGAGCTGAGTAACACCGAACGCAAAATCTTATTGACCCTGTTAAAAGCGCCCAATCAAGTCTTTAGCCGTGAGCAACTGCTGAGCGCGGTGAGCGATTACCCTGATCATCGCTTGGCGAGAACTATAGACAGTCATATCAAGTCCATTCGTAAGCAGCTGGCGACTGTCGATGCCAGCATTGATGTTATCCATACCCATCGCGGCTTGGGTTACGCCTTGTGTCCTGCCTAGCTGCACTGCCTATAGCCCTATTTTGATTAAAATCGACCTTCTATAACGTCAAATAATACACCTAAAAATATGAATCATAAGACCAACGATAGTGCTAACAGCCATCCTAATACTCATATTAATAAGGCTGATAACAGCGCGCATGCCAGCCAAAGCAACTGGTATGCAAAACTGCATCCTATCGGCACCGCGCAGCAAACAACTAAACCAAAACGACTACTGAATTTAAGTATATTTTTTAGGATTTGGCTCGCATTGGCGTTAGTGCTGATTATCTGCGGTGTGGTCGCATTTACTCAGCTGTTTGGTTATGTCAAACCGACGGCGCAGCAAGTCATCGAAGATACGTTGTTAGATACCAGCAAATTGCTGGCAGCAAGTTTGCAGATGCCGTTATCTTCAGGACAGCTATACGATGAGCAGTATCAAACGAAACTCGATGCGGCATTTATCGGTGCGCCCACGATAAGTAAAACAACAGATCCAGAATATAAAAATAAAAGCCCTAGTAGCTTTCGGATATATGTCACCGATGATAAAGGGATTGTCATATACGACTCACTACCCGAACCTGACAATGATGAAGGACAAGATTACAGCCGCTGGAATGATGTCTATCTAACGTTAAATGGTCAGTATGGCGCGAGAAGTACAACGCTAGATCATAATCAGCGAGATGGTACGGTGATGTATGTGGCACAGCCAATAGAGGATGACACTGGCAACTTGATTGGTATCATTAGCGTAGGCAAACCTGTCGCTAGCGTGTTGTCTTATTTAGACGATACGCGCAATCGCATGCTTATCACAGCGCTGCTCATGAGTATTGCTGCCCTTATATTAGCAGGACTGGTCGCCTGGTGGCTCAAGCAAAGCATCAGCCTTGTGACCCAATATACCAGTGCACTGGCAGAAGACACCAAAAAACCCTATTTTTACTTAGGTCATGAACTTAATAGCCTAACGGATACCATTGAGTCTATGAAACATCGATTGGAAAATCGCGCCTATGTCACCGACTACGTTCATACCCTGACCCATGAGCTCAAAAGTCCGTTAACCGCCATTCGTGCCAGTAGTGAGTTGCTAGAAGATGATGGGCTTGATAAAGAAGATCAACAGATGCTCATCCAGTCCATTGGTGAACAAAGTATCAAAATGCAGCAATTGATTGATCGGCTGCTATTACTTGCCAAAGTTGAGCAACCGACTTTTAAGCTGAATCGGCAGCTGACCCCTCTACTACCGTTGTTGCAAACTCTTGCAAAAGACAACAGCGCTAAATTGCAACAGCAGCACCTAGCGCCTATCGACATCTATCTTAATGATAAATGGGTGACTGAAACAGCGACTTTATCACCAAACGCCTTGGCAAATACCAGCGTTTTCGCTGACCAGTTTTGGTTGGTACAAGTGCTGCAAAATGTATTGGACAATGCCATTCATTTTGCTGATAGCACAGTTTCTATTTATCTGCACAGCATCGCGCAACATGGTTCAGCGCAAACTGTGACTATTGATATCTTTAACAATGGTAAATTACTCCCTGAGTATGCCGTTGATAAAGCGTTTGACCGTTATTTTAGCTTATCGCATCAGAGCCAAGCTGCTGAAAAAGCCTCAGAGCATGCACCAGATAAATCTTCCAAGTTAGAAATCAAACAAGCACAGCAACCCAATGTCACAAGTAATACCTTAAAAAAAGGCACTGGCCTTGGTTTAACTCTTGTGAAGCAAGTTATTGAGCATCATGGCGGTCAGGTAACTATTAATAACGTCCTTGATGATAACGATAAAATTGGTACTGATAAGAATCAACGTTCTGGTGTCATGGTTAGCTTAACCCTACCATTGGCTTAAAAATAAGCATCTATGCCAGTTCATGAATTTTCCATCATTCCTACACAGGTTTTCTATCTGCTTGTTTTACGATAGCGTTATTCAAATTCATAACCCATATTAAGGATAGAAAGGCCATGAAAGATGCTATTGAACAAAATCAAATGATAAAAAACTGTTTAGGCGGTAGTCGTCATTTTTGCCTACAAGCGCTGTCAGGTGAAGGGATTGATAGTATCGCTTTTGGGCATTGGTTAGCCATTCCCAGTCAACAACTGCTATTGGTATTTCGCCACCAGCAATGTGTGGCTATTGACCACTATCAAATAGCGGCTTAAAAATTCATTCAATTTAATGATTAAATCTTATCAACTAAGTTGCTGGCTTGTTAATTATTTATAAAAAATCAGTCAAAAAAACCCTCTATCATATCTAGTTAGAAATGATAGAGGGTTTATACTTTTACGGTAAACAATCTAAGTAATAGAATCTACTGGCGGCTTAACATCCGCATTTTGGCCGCGATGGCGCAAATAGTGATCGAGTAAAACAATGGCCAGCATGGCTTCTGCGATAGGTGTGGCACGTACCCCTACACAAGGATCATGACGACCTTTAGTCAACATATCAACCGACTCGCCTTGTGTATTGATACTCTTGCCAGCCGTCGTAATACTAGAGGTTGGCTTAAGCGCGATACTGACACGGATATCTTGCCCTGAAGAGATACCGCCCAAAATACCACCAGCATGATTGGCAGTAAAACCGTCTGGCGTCAGCTCATCACGAGAGCTATGACCGAACTGTCCTGCCACGGCCATGCCGTCGCCGACCTCAACGCCTTTAACAGCATTGATGCTCATCATCGCATGGGCAATATCCGCATCCAAACGATCAAATACTGGCTCGCCAAGTCCGACTGGTACACCGCTAGCGATAATTTCAAGGCGTGCCCCGCAGCTAGTGCCTTCACGGCGCAAACTGTCTATCAAGGTCTCAAAACGACTAACTGCATCGGCATCGGCGCAAAAAAACGGATTGCTATTCACAAAGTCCCAATCAATTTGGCTTGAGTCTAGGACATTACTATACTCATTGCCAATTTGGGTGACGTGACCACGGACTTGCACACCTAAGCGCTCTTGTAGATATTTTTTAGCGATAGCACCTGCCGCCACGCGCATCGCAGTCTCGCGCGCTGAGGAGCGCCCGCCACCACGATAATCACGAAAGCCATATTTCATGCTATAGGTATAGTCGGCATGACCGGGGCGAAACGTGTCTTTAATCTCGCCATAGTCTTTGGATTTTTGATTGGTATTACGAATCAGCAAACCAATAGACGTACCAGTCGTCTTACCCTCAAACACACCAGAAATAATCTCAACTTCATCGGACTCGCGGCGCTGGGTAGAGTATTTAGACGTGCCCGGTTTGCGGCGATCTAAATCGATTTGCAAATCATCTGCAGATAAGGCTAAACCCGGTGGCACGCCATCGACGATTGCCATGAGACCTGCACCATGCGACTCGCCGCACGTGGTGACTGTAAAAACCTGCCCAATGCTATTGCCTGCCATATTTATCCTTAAACAAATGAAGTCGATTTTTAAGTATCGCGTAAATCTCGATGGTTTTATTGCTCAATAGTTCTCTTGCTTGATAGCTTTGTTACTGTATAGCTCTATTGAATGCTATCTAACAGTTGTACGTAAGCATTGAACAGCTCACGATGTGCCATAAGCTCATCATAAGTAATCGCAAAGACACCGTGACCACCGTGGGCAAATTTCAACCAGTCAAACTGGATTTCAGGATAGGCTTGCTTTAATGCCCATTCGCTATCGCCCACTTCGCAGACAAGCAAGCCTTCTGGACTTAGATAATCTGGCGCTTCAAACAAAATACGATGTACCAAATCCAGTCCATCTTGACCCGCAGCCAATGCATGCTCAGGCTCATATAAAAACTCAGGTGGCAGCTCTGCCATAATAGCCGCATCAACATACGGCGGATTGGTGACGATCAGCTCATACTGGTGTTCAGCAGGAATCTTAGCAAACAGATCGGACTCAATCACATTAACCTGATGCCCAAGATCATGATGATCGACGTTAACCATGGCTACTTCAAGCGCGCTTTTATCGATATCAACAGCATCAACCAGCGCATCAACGAAACGCGTCGCAAGCGCAATAGCAATACAACCAGAGCCCGTGCATAAGTCTAAAATACGTTCAGGCTGCGACAGCTGCTTGACCTCTAAACCGTGATCATAAAATGCAGCAGCTTGCTCGTTGATGCTCTTACCAAGTGGCTTGGCAAACTCATTGACATCAAAATATGGATGGAACTGCTGACGAATCAATTCTGCGATAGGCGATCTTGGAATTAGTACCCGCTCATCGACATAAAAAGGCAAATCACAGAAGTATGATAAATTAATCAAATAGCTTAATGGTTTACGCTCAGCGATACGCTCTTCTAACAAACTCAGTACCAACTCCTTCTCTGAGGTGGTCAAGCGACAATCGAGAATCTGCTCATTGGCTGACCAGTCTAAAGCCAGAGAATGCAAAACAATGGCGGATGCTTCAGCAAACTCATCGGTGGTGCCTTGTGCAACGACCACATCATAATTACGGAGCTGGGTGACCGAAAAGCGAATAAAATCACGAATACTGACCAATTGCTCGCGGGCCTCTTCTAATTCTGCAGGCAAATTGGCAAATTTATCGTCTTCACCCAGAATCCCACTCTCTAAATCAAACACCATTTCACTCTCTAGACCATCGTCATTGAAGTATTGATTTTGAAACTCTTCTGCGCTCATTGTTTGGTCTTCTGACATATCGCACCTTGCTGATTACATGTTCACTGACTACATGCGGATGGGTTAAAACGCCTTTTATTAAAAGCCGATCTATTAAATAAAAATTTATTCACCATTATAGACATAAACGCTAAGTTGCGCCAATTTTTGCAGTTTTATATTCATAAAAATGGTTTTAAAAACAACGTGAATAATTAGGATTGTAAGTAAGAATAGCGCATCATCTTATGCATACCCTCGCTCAGTTATTGCCCAACTGTAGTGAATACGTCAACGGTTGACGTTTGGCAAGACTTTAATGAAAAAAGATGTGTCAAAAGTTTGCGAAGCATTCAAATTATGCGCATAATAGCCCCATTAGTTATAACCATAAGTATCCCAATATGATGAAAATGAAGCCTCTTATTACCGCTATATCAATTGCTATCGTTACTGCCAGTGTCAGCGCCGTTGCCGCACCTGCTGATAATACGCGCACCCTGCCAGTACGAACCACTGACTCAATGCCTAGCATTGCCAAAAAAGTTAGCCTTGATGTACAAGAGAACCGCAGTAGCTCAATCGATGGTCGTGCTCCTGTCGTAGCCACGCCTGCCTTAAAGCCTAATACGCCTGACCGTATGACTCAGCTGATTGACGAAAAGCAGGAAGTTGATGTAGAGACAGCGCCACAAGCAGTCAGTGCTGATAACATGACAGTAGAAGAGCTGGCTCGTAAAGATGTGCAGTCTGATAGCACTGACGATATTAGTGAAGGTCAAGCCGTCGCTGCCCCTACCGCAGCCATATCTGATGCTAGCCCAGCAGACACTTCTATCAAAAGCATCGAAGATGTTAATGGTAAAAAACATACTACGCTGAATTTGTCGAATTACGCCAAACAGGTAAACGGTGCCACATGGACACCGAATATGAAAGTTAACTCGGCAATGACAATCAAAATGCAGGCACTGCTTGATTGGAACCATGCTTCTCCTGGTGCAATCGATGGCGGCTGGGGCATGAACAGTAAAAAAGCCCTCATCAACTTCCAAACCATGAAAGGCTTGCCAGCGACGGGGAAAATGGATCAAAAAACGTGGGATGCGTTAAATAAAAATATCCCTGCCAACAAACCTGTGCTCGTGACTTACACCATCACTGAAGATGATATCAAGACCAACTTTGCCAGCACACCTGCAGGTTCAGAAGCCAAGTCAAAAATGAAAGGCTTATACTATCAAGACATTAAAGAGATGTTTGGTGAGCGCTTCCATATGGATGTGCGTTATTTAGATAAGCTGAACAAAAATAAGCAATATAAAGCGGGCGAAACCATCACTGTTTTAAATACCCGTGCACCACTTAAGCAGCGCATTAACCGTGTGGTTGCCAATAAAGCCGATAAGACATTATATGCTTATAACGGCGATAAGCTGGTGGCTACTTACCCAACGACAATCGGTAGCGATGCCACACCATCGCCACAAGGTTCGTTTAAAATAATTAACAAGGTAAAAATGCCTTGGTACAAAGCGACCGTTGGTAAAGGCGCAGACAAACAAATACATATGCTACCACCAGGACCAAATAGCCCTGTTGGCGTCGTATGGATGGGCTTGTCTAAACCTTCATATGGTATTCATGGTTCACCAAAGCCTGAAGGCATCAGTCGCCAAGCCTCTGCAGGTTGTGTGCGTTTGACCAACTGGGATGTGTTAGAGGTTTATGCCAATATCGAAAATGGCGCGACTGTTGAGCTTAAATAAATTGAGCTTAACTAGGGCGTGTCTTCAATTCACTCAATAGTCATCTAAATGGGCTAAAAATGGATAAATATTGCCAAACATCGTCAAATAGCTTGTTAATATCCCGATATTATCTACGCTATTTTTCTTGTTTGACGGCAATTTATCTCATTTTTATCTCCATTTTTGAAATGAAGACACGCCCTAATAAGTCATAAACGATGAATAAAAAAAAGACCTTGCTATCAAGGTCTTTTTTTATGGCTGATAGTCGGACTTATTCATTTAAATCGATCACATTATTCACTGTTATGCTTTATAGCCTTCTTCATTACCAGTGATGCTACCAACTTTTTTGGTAAAAAACATGCCTGCAGGAATAGATACCAAAACGCCTAATGCTACTGCTATTTGGATATGAGGTATTTCATTAAAACCTGTGACTAAAGCGCCAATCATAAAAACGCCAATGGTAACGGTTGCTGCGATTGAATAGATAACAGAGAATAATGGCCAGTTCATAACTTATTCCTCATTTTTATTGTGGATATAGTACCTTTATACACTAAACCCACAAAGAAAGTAAGTATTTCCTATAAACCTGCGAGCCAGCTATAGTAGGTGACTAAGCATAAAAACCCTGTTAGAGTTAAGGTTTTTATTGTTATTAGTTAATGATGCATAATTTTACTATCTTAAGTATTACTACTTAATGACACTGCGCTCCATTTAGTCGTAAAAAACCCATACGTTGTCCTCTTTTTATCATTACAATAATGTCTTTCTTTTACTTTTTAAGAAAGCCCCCTGCCATGACCTCATCTGAAAACAAACCCTCTAATGATTCTTCAGTTATAAAAGATGCCTCAAGCACGGCCAATTATTCAGACAAAAAAGTGGTGCTAACTGACGCAGATGATAGCTCTGTACTAGATAGCACTGTTGAACATACTGAGTCTTCAAAAAGCTCAGAGACTCATGATGACAATGACTGTGGCGAGGATATGGCTTGTGCGCAGCCTCCTGAAACAACGATAGCGATAAAGTCCATTGGTGCTGACGAGGTAGTGGCAACGTTAGAAACCGCCAAGCCCAACAATGAGTCTGAAATAACTGGGCTTGAGACACCACTACCCAATGAATCGTTAAAATCCACAACAGCGCCCAATCATAAAAATCTAGAAAATGCATCAGCAGAACATGCTCAAGCAAAAGAAGATGACGCTTCCGAGCAAACGTCTCAAAAAGATGCTGATGCTGAGGTAACGGTAGAGGCAGAGGGTATTGCCCCCGCTGATACACAGAGCACTTATCCTATCTCTGATAACCCTCAGCAAGAAAGCAAAGCAAATAGTGACAACACAAAACCGTCCTCAATTGATAAACATCCAGACACACCGAAAAACAATGACACTATCGTAAAAAATACTGTGAAAGATAAAGTCGATAATCAGGAAGAGCTAGAAGACGAGATTAAAGAAAAAAAAGAAGCTAAATTGGAGTCTTATAAGCAATTTGTTGCCGAGCAGTTTAGCAATCAAAAGGTAGACTATCCAGAAGTACGCGTTAGGATTGAGGCCAATGCGTTGCCGAGCAAAATGTATTTCATCATGAATATCCTCTCGGCTATTATCGCCAGTTATGGACTGGTGACCAATTCAGCTGCCGTCGTCATTGGCGCCATGTTGGTTGCCATGATGTTAGGTCCCATTACTGGCATAGCGTTAGCGATTATTGATCATCGTATGCCATTACTACGTAAATCACTGATTACGGTTATCATCGGCGTATCATTGGTGGTATTGGTTGGTTTTATTGTCGGCTGGTTACACAAAGATCAGCCACTGACCGCAGAGATATTATCGCGCACTCAGCCAACCTCGATGGATTTAATGATTGCGCTGGCAGGGGGTACTGCTGGTGCTTATGCGATGGTTTCACCGCACCTATCAGTGGCAGTGGTCGGCGTGGCGGTAGCCACTGCATTGGTGCCACCTCTTGCCGCGAGTGGGATATTATTTGCCAATGGCGAGACGCAGCTTGGACTTGGGGCACTGCTACTGGCGCTAACCAATATTATTGCTATCCAGTTTACCAATGCTTTAGTACTTTGGTTATTAGGCTTTCGCCGTTTGGTCGATGATGATTATAAATCAAGCACCTATTTGACCTTTTTACGCCGTAATGCGGTGACGTTATTATTGTTAGGTGGATTGGGGACGTATTTGACCATCAACCTACAGACCAACGCCAAGCAGCAGGTTTTTGAGAGTAGCGTCAAAGAAGCCATCAATAGCTACTTTATCGATAAAGGCAACGTGCTGACCAATACTCAGTTTGATACCTCAGAAGAAAACAAAGTCGTACGTGCGGTCATTCGCGGAGAGACGACGCCTACCTCATACGATGTACGGCAAATCGAAACCGTCATTACTCAGGATATGGCAGAGAATTTTCCTGAGTATCTCCCTATTAAGCTACAGCTACGCTACTTGCCAGTACAAGTCATTGAATCCAATCCATTGATACAAGATAAACTGGACGAGACTGATGCGGCGATTTTGACCAATTAATGCTTAGGGCATGTCATCAATTAGCACATTGATACATTTAGTGGCCTTAAAATGGCTAAATTTTGCTAGACATCGTCATTAATCTTGCCAATATGTTCATATCAGCGGCAATTTCTTCCTTGTTTATCTATAATTTTTCTCATTTTAAGCCTCACAATCTAAATGATGACATGCCCTAAGTGATGACATGCCCTAGTTTATCCTCAATAGCCTACAACCCATCCTCAAAGACGTATCTACAGTCGCCATCCTCAAATATGCTCATAAGTCCATTGGTGTTCTCACTAAAATGGCCAGCTCATCACTGAATCCTTATTATCCATATGATTGTTTACACTTCACAAATTAAATATACAAAAACAGCAAGCTTTTTAACTAAATGTATAGGCTGTACTTGATGGCTGACTTCTATCGAATACCGTGTTAGTATCTAGGATTTTTTTTAAGCCTTACTGCCATAATTTTGTTATCTGACGCTCAATCGTCTGTCAATAGAACATCGGATCCTATATTTCGCGCTACAACAATTAAGGCAAGTTAGCCTAACGAATCTAAACTTCAGGGATAGGAGTACATAATAGTGAACAAACAATCTTGGCAAATAGCCGCAGCCTATATGTCAGTAGTCGTTGGCGGCGGTTTTGCCTCTGGTCAGGAAGTCCTTCAGTTTTTTACCGGCTATGGTATGGCAAGTGTTATTGGCACGCTGGTTAGTGCCGCGCTTTTTGCTTTTTTAGGAATGCAAATTGCGCGCATGAGTTCGAATATGCAGGCCAACTCGCACAAAAAAGTACTGTATACCTTATTTGGTACGCGTGCTGGATTGGTTATGGATGTGGTGTTATCGTTCTTTTTATTTGGTGTCGGCGTGGTCATGCTGGCTGGTAGTGGTTCCATTTTTACTCAGCAATACGGTTGGCCACCGCTGGTGGGCAGTATTTTCATGACGGTACTGATAATCGCCACACTCTGTTTAAAAGTAAAGGGCATTATAAGGCTAATCAGTATTATTATGCCTGTACTGCTGCTATTGATATTGGCTATTACCACGTACTCAATTTTTAACAGCAGCGCCTCAAGTGACACGCTAAATAAGGTAGCACAAGAAATACCTACTATCAGCTCAAACTGGCTGGTCTCAAATTGGTTTTTTGGTGCGGTGCTTTATGCCTCATTTAACATTGCGGTTGGCTTTCCTATGCTGGCAGTCATTGGGGGTATGACTCGCTCAGAGAAAACAGCAGCCAGCGGTGGCGCGATGGGTGGGCTTGGCTTGGGCTTATTAGTATTTTTACTCAACATTGGCCTTTTTGCTAACATCGATAAACTCATAGGCGTTGAAATGCCTACTTTAGGATTGGCCTCAAATATTTCGCCCGTGTTAGCGATAATTATGTCAGTGACGCTCATTTGTATGATATACAGTACCGCAGTGGGTATGTTTTTCGCCTTTAGTACACGCTTTGCGACGCCAGGAACAAATCGCTTCAAATCGCTTAGCGCATTTTTCGCTATCGTTGGTCTGGGCTTAAGCCAGCTTGGTTTCAGTAAACTCATTGGCACTGTATATCCAATGCTAGGCATTATTGGTCTAATAATGATTGTGGCTATTATTTTGGCGTGGGTTCGCAGCCGTAATCAGCCAGCACAAGCACAAGCACAAGCACAAAGTTAACACTGAGCATGCTGAGATTAATATCATCAGTGACTTTTTGGCGACTCATGCCGTCATTCGCGGTGAAACCCATTAACGCTGATTATTTGCAAATTAAGGCACCATTCGCCTTCGCAGAATAACCTAGCCGTTGTAACTCTTGTACCAAGAGCTTGGGCGTTTGTGCTAAAATCGTTTGCAAAATTATTTTACTCAATTCTATTCGCCAGTAAGGAGCCGCTGTGAGCCAGCCATTTCGCTCAGCCGATATTCGTCAAGCTTTTATCGATTTTTTCATAAGCAAGCAGCACACCCCCGTCGCCTCATCGAGTTTGATTCCACACAATGACCCGACATTGCTATTTACCAATGCCGGTATGAATCAATTTAAAGAGACCTTTTTGGGTATGGAGCCACGTGATTATACCCGTGCGGTGACGTCGCAAAAGTGCGTACGTGCTGGCGGCAAGCATAATGATTTGGATAATGTCGGTTATACGGCGCGCCATCATACGTTTTTTGAAATGCTCGGTAACTTCTCGTTTGGCGATTATTTTAAGCAAGCCGGTATTGGCTATATTTGGGAATTTTTGACCTCAGATAAATGGCTAGCAATTGATAAAAACCGCTTGTATGTGACCATTTATGAGACTGATGACGAAGCCTTTGATATTTGGCATAAAGACATCGGTATTCCTAGCGAGCGCATTATCCGTATTGGCGATAATAAAGGCGCACCTTACGCCTCAGACAACTTTTGGACGATGGGCGATACCGGTCCTTGCGGCCCTTGTACCGAAGTATTTTATGACCATGGTGCTGATATCGAAGGCGGTCTACCGGGCACACCTGAAGAAGATGGCGACCGTTATATCGAGATTTGGAACTGCGTCTTTATGCAGTTTAATCGTCAAAAAGATGGCGCTATGCTACCGCTACCAGCGCCAAGCGTAGATACTGGCATGGGACTTGAGCGTATCAGCGCCATCATGCAAGGCGTCCATGGCAACTACGAGATAGATTTATTTGTACATTTGATGGATGCGGCGGCTGAGATTTTAGAGATTGAAAACCAGCAACAATCGTCATTAAAAGTCATCGCTGACCATATTCGCGCCGTTTCATTTTTGATTGCTGATGGCGTTACTCCAAGCAACGAAGGTCGTGGTTATGTACTGCGCCGTATCATTCGTCGTGCGGTACGTCATGGCAATAAACTTGGTGCTGACAGTGAGTTTTTCTATAAAATGGTCGCGCCTTTGGTTGCTGAAATGGGTACGGCGTATCCTGAGCTAAAAGATAAGCAAAGCGTCATTGAAAATGCCATTCAAAAAGAAGAAGCACAGTTTGCCAAAACTTTGGCACAAGGCTTACGTCTACTTGCCAGCGAGCTGGAAGGTCTAAAAGATGGCGACACGTTATCTGGGGAAGCCGCATTTAAACTGTACGATACTTATGGTTTCCCGGTCGATTTGACTGCGGATATCACTCGTGAGCGCGGTATTGTGATTGATGAAGCTGAATTTGATGAGCATATGCAAGCGCAACGTGAGCGTGCTCGTGATGCTGGCAAATTTGACGTTGATTATAGCAGTGTCATTCAAGTAGAAAACCCAACCACCTTTATCGGTTATGAGCAGCTTGCAGAAGAAGGCGTCACGATTGATGCGCTGTATCAAGATGGCAGTCCAGCCGATAGCTTAGCTGAGGGCATAGAAGGCGTCGTGGTACTTGACCGTACACCGTTTTATGCTGAAGGTGGTGGTCAAGTTGGTGAGCTTGGCGAAATCCGCACTGCAACGGGCGTTTTTGAAGTGCAAGATACCAAAAAATCTGGTCAAGCCATCATCCATTATGGTGTCGTGACCATGGGTGACATTAACACCAAACAAACCGCTGATGCGCAAGTCTTGTCCAGCATCCGTGCGGCTAGTGCCAAAAACCACTCTGCCACGCATCTATTGCATGCGGCATTAAGAGAAGTATTGGGCGACGCGGTCACGCAAAAAGGCTCGCTAGTATCAAGCGAAGTCTTACGTTTCGATTTCTCCTATGACAAACCCGTCAGCACTGCCGAAATTACGCGTATCGAACGCTTAGTCAATGAGCAAATTCAAGCCAACACTCCTGCTCGCATCGAGAATATGTCTATCGACGAAGCGATGAAACAAGGTGCGATGGCATTGTTTGGCGAAAAATATGGCAGTGACGTTCGCGTCTTAACCATGGGCACTGACAGTATCGTCGATGGTCAGCGCAAGCCCTTCTCTATTGAGCTTTGTGGTGGTTTGCACGTTAAACGTACTGGTGATATTGGTGTGCTAAAAATTACCAGCGAATCAGGTATTGCTGCTGGCATCCGCCGTATTGAAGCTGTCACTGGCATGAATGCGATTAAAAACATTCAGCAAAGTGAGCAGCAGCTGAGCGAGCTTGCCAGTCAGCTAAAAGTGAAACGTCCTGAAGTGGCACAGCGCGTGCGTACCATGGCGGATAAGCAGCGCGAACTTGAGAAACAACTGGAGCGTTTAGAGCAAAAAATCGCCAGCGCCCAAGCAGCTAATTTGCTTGATGAAGTACAGACCATCGCAGGCACGCCCGTGCTTATCAGTACCTTAAGCGGTATCGACGGCAAATCTATCCGCACCCTGATGGACGATATTAAATCTAAACTTCCTGATAGCGTGATTGTATTGATTGGTGATAAAGACGAACAGTTAGCCCTAGCTGCAAGCGTGGCAAAATCAGTCACCGCTAAAGTAAAAGCTGGTGATATCATTCGTCATTTGGCAAGTGAGCTGGGCGGTAAAGGTGGTGGTAAGCCAGATTACGCACAAGGCGGCGCGCCAAAGTCTGGCAACAGTACCGCGGTTATCAACGCCCTACCTGCTTGGATTGAAACTCAGCTTAGCTAGTCCTGAAAAAGACATGAATACAGTGCATCACTTGGGTCTACTACGCATAAGATACGCGATTGGTTATAACGGTTATAACCAATCGCCATGTATCTAAGCGCTACGGGCACTTAACGTTGTGACGTAGATATGATATAAAGGTCAACGTTTATATGCATCGTGCGTGCATTACCTAGTCAGCACTACTGAATACATAAACAAAAAGCATGGGCGCAATTCTTATAATACGGCTTTATCTATACAAGCATTGATTGAGCATCACATCCGCATATTGGCTCTCATTGATGATAATAAAAGGCCATTAATGAATAATAGGTAGATTTTTATGGCGTTAATAGTACAGAAATACGGCGGCACCTCGATGGGCAGTATCGACCGCATCAAAAACGTCGCCAAACGAGTCAAACGCTGGCATGACAACGGTCATCAAATAGTTGTTGTGGTCTCTGCCATGAGCGGCGAAACCAACCGTTTGATTGATCTAGCACGCCAAATTAGCACTCAGCCTGATCCCCGTGAATACGACCAAATGGTCTCAACCGGTGAGCAAGTATCGATTTCATTGCTTGCGATGGCGATTAAAGAGCTTGGTGTAGGCGCTCGTTCATTTACTGGTCGTCAAGTCGCAATTAAAACCGATAATGCCCACAATAAAGCCCGTATCGAAAGTATCGATGACAAAAATATCCGTGAGCAACTCGATGCAGGCAATGTCGTCATCGTCGCAGGCTTTCAAGGTATTGATGACGAAGGCAACGCGACCACATTAGGGCGCGGCGGCTCTGATACCACAGGTGTCGCTATTGCTGCTGCCTTGGGTGCTGATGAATGTCAGATTTATACCGATGTTGATGGCGTTTATACCACTGACCCTCGTGTAACCTCAAAAGCCAAAAAACTTGAAAAAATTACCTTTGAAGAAATGCTGGAGATGGCAAGTCTTGGCTCTAAAATTTTACAGATTCGTTCGGTAGAATTCGCCGGTAAATATGGTGTACCACTGCGCGTATTATCTAGCTTTGATGAAAACAACGATGGTAGCTTCGACCAAGAATTTCAAGACAATGTCGGCACCCTAATTACGATAGACGAAGGAGACAATATGGAACAGGCAATCATCTCAGGTATCGCTTTTAATCGAGACGAAGCAAAAATAGTCGTGCGCGGTGTACCTGATCATCCTGGTATTGCCTCTGCTATCCTAAGCCCGATTGGTCGTGCCAATATCGAAATTGATATGATAGTGCAAAACCTCTCTACCAACGGCACCACCGACTTTACTTTTACTGTCAACCGTACTGACATGGACAAAACCATGAAAGTACTAGAGAATGAAGTCAAAGATGAGATCGGTGCTAAAGAGATACTGGCTAATGATGAAGTCGTTAAAGTCTCTTTAGTCGGCGTCGGCATGCGCTCTCATGCTGGTGTTGCAAGCCTCATGTTCCAAACGCTTGCTGAAAACAATATCAATATTCAAATGATATCAACCAGCGAAATCAAAGTGTCTGTCCTTATCCAAGAACAGTATTTAGAAAAAGCCGTTAAATCACTACATACCGCATTTGGTCTGGATCGTGAAGATGGCGAAAGTAAAATCGCTGGGCTATAACTTATTTTAAAACGCTTAAAATAATCGATTTAGCATCAACAGTTATGCATTAAGTCAGTATCAATTACTTTCAACAATGTATTAAATTAAATAGGGTCTTTTTAGATCCTATTTTTATTTTTTATTATTGCTAGGGTAACTATTTACCCAATAGTTTTGTGAAAACCCGTGACAGTCTCTGTTATGCCCCCTATAATGGGGCTTTCATTTGGGCTAAATGAATCTACCTATCATTACCGCTATTGGCACAATAGTAAGCATTGTGGTTATCATTGATACATTGTCTTTCTAGGGCTGCGGTAATGTCCTGCAATTGAGAAGTAATCTGATGAGTAATAATTTGTTGATGCGACATAAGGAGTGTGACGCATGTTAATTTTGACACGCCGCGTGGGCGAAACGCTAATGATTGGTGATGAGGTCAGTGTGACTGTCCTAGGTGTCAAAGGCAATCAAGTACGTATCGGTGTAAATGCACCGAAAGATATTGCCGTACACCGCGAAGAGATTTACCAACGTATTCAGCATGAGCGTTCTGTACAGTCGCAAATGCAACATCTTGAGCAAGGCAATTTTGCGCCTTCATTTGATGACGAAGACTATTTCAATCGCTAAGTTACATACTTTCACTTTTTCAATCTGCTCTGAGGTCATTTATTTATGAGTATCCGCCAATCAGATGTATCGGCTCTACTTAATGGTTTGGATAAAAAAGCCATTGGATTCAATGATGTCATCAGTTTTATTGATGATTTTTATCGCTACGCACCTGCCCCGTTTGTGAACGGTATGGTACATAATGCAGCTGGTGAAAATGAAGGTAGTGCAAAAATTTTTGGCTTTGCCAAGCACCATGGTCTGAATCAATTGGACACGTTAAAACTGTTTGGCGAGCATTATGCCAAAGTTCAAGCAACTCCTAACGGTACTGACCATGCCAATATCCGCAATTTTTTACATTGGGGCTGGCAAGGATTTTTGATGCAAAAAAACCCATTAACGGTTCGCCCTAGTGTTGATACGACGGCGCTTTAAAAAGTTATTAAATAAGAAAAGGCCACGCTGATTAGCGTGGCCTTTTTTATGTGCTTCATTTTTTATCATAAAACTTAGCCTTCAGCCTATTTATCACGAAACTTGACGGGTTGGACTGCGCCTTTCGGATTAGGCATGTTTGGATAATGATGCTCATGCTCGACATCACATTCTGCCCCGACGATAGAGCCATCGTCTTTGACTGGCTTATGAATATAGCCTGTGCGCTCAGCAGGTGGTAGATGCTCGTGCTCCCACACCATCACCGCTTGCATACAGGTTTCGCGCTGCTCAGCGGTCAGCTTGCGACCATCAGGCCACTTACCCAACTCAATCGCCATGCGGAACTTATCCACCACTTCTGGCGTTAAACTTGCTAATATCGTTTGCTTGTCCATCCTTCCTATTCTCCACCACTATTTTTTATAACATATTTTTTATAACGTTTTTATATAAAAGAGACACTTATTCGTCGTCCATAATATCATCATCCACGTCAAGACTGAATTCCTCAGCATGGACGTTCCAGTGCAATTTGGTGCGACAAGCTTCATAAAAATCAAACCCTGGCGGGTGCAATAAAGTAAGCTTATCTGGATGCTTACGAATATAGAGCCGTTGCTCTTGCTCAAGTGGCACGCTTGGCTTGCCGTCAGCACTGACCATCGGCTGAGTGCGATTGTCTTCGTGAATGCGAATGCAAACTTCGCTATTACCGCTCACCACAATCGGTCTGCTAGACAGCGTATGGGGATGCATGGGCACCAAACAGATAGCATCCATACTCGGATGGATGATGGGACCGCCGCCAGAGAGTGCATAGGCCGTCGAGCCAGTAGGCGTTGCTGCAATCAAACCATCACTATGCTGACGGTAGACATCTTGACTATCGATTTTCATCTGAAAATCAATCATATGAACCGATTTTCCCGCATGTAATACGATATCATTGAGCGCCATATCTTCATGAATGATAGTGCGCCCTTCTCGTATCTCCATCGTCAATAGAAAACGATGATCCAGCTGATAATCACCCATCAATACTTGGCGCAATTTAAACGCCGCTTCATCAGGTTTTACATCCGCCAAAAAACCAAGCCGACCACGGTTGACGCCAAGTACAGGCACACGGTAGCGTGCCAACGCTTCAGCCGCGTGCAATATCGAGCCATCACCGCCAACAACGATGACCAAATCACAAATCTCACCAATCAAACTACGCTTAACGATTTTGACCTTTTCAATCTCAGTAAGGTTCAAAGTGGGCAAGTTCGCCGTTTGCATATCCATAATCAATGTGAGATTCATCTCATTGATAGTCTGGGCAATTTGTACCAAACTTTGAGTGACACTACGTTTACCAGCGCGGCCCATAAGCCCAATACGCCTAAAAGCAGGGTTTTTGATAGCGTGGAACAGCTCTGATTCATGTAAGTGCGGCAATCTTGCGGATTGCGCTGAGTTTTCCATAAAACGACTCGGCATAACGGTAAATTACTCGCCAATGATAGCGATAAACGAGCGTTTAGACTAGCATGTTTATGAATTATCGTTGTTAACTGTCGTAATCAACCCCATATAAAAGCCATCGCACGTTACTCTTAAACGTGTTTGTTTAGCTAGGCAGTACGCCAAAATACATCAACTAATAATAGCTCTATAAGGTCGTGAAGCCTTGATGGCTGTCACGTAAACACAGTTGACAATAATGGCGGTTTTGCTAAAGTAGCTAGCATCATTATTATTTATATTTTATTAAGGACAACTTTATGGCCAATCCTATTGTCAGTCGCGCAGAACTTGCGATCGGCGGTAAGCCAATGACGGTCAAGGGCGTGATTCAAAAGACCAGTCTATTACTTGGATTATCTGCGATCACTGGTGTGGGCTTTTTCTTTTATGCCCTTATGGCAGGCTTGTCGCAAGGCTTTATTACGATGGCTGCCTTCGGCAGTATGTTTGCCGCTTTTGGTCTCGCGCTTTTTATCACTTTTAAACCACACAAAGCCAAAACCTTTGCGGTGCCTTATGCACTGTTAGAAGGCATATTTTTAGGCGGCATCTCGCTGTTCTTTATGCGGATGTATCCAAGCGTGCCAGTCACAGCTATGTGCGCCACTTTTGTGACGGCAGCCGTTATGCTAGGGCTATATCGCTCAGGTCTGGTCAAGGTGACTGAAAAGTTCCGCTCAATTGTGACTTCAGCATTGATTGCAATTATGCTGGTTTATGTGGCGCAATGGGTACTTTCTTTAGCGTTTGGTTCAAGCTTACCGTTCTTATTTGAAGGTGGTGCTATCGCTATCGGCTTTAGCTTATTTGTGATTATCATCGCTTCTTTCACGCTGTTATTAGACTTCGATAATATCGATCGCGGTGTGGCAATGGGTGTCTCTGAAGACTACGAATGGTTATTTAGTATTGGTATTCTTGCCACGCTCGTATGGATGTACATTGAATTTATGCGTTTGCTTAGCTACTTACAAGACTAATTTAAAAACCAGTTAATCGTTATCTAAATAAAAAACCGCCTTATCTATTCATATAGTTAAAGGCGGTTTTTTTATGGATAAAGTTAAATACTTATAATAGGCATACTGTTTGGAAAAATGTGAGCAGCAAGGAAGATGAGTCTCAGTACTACATTAATTAGTAGGCTAAGTAAGTTTGACGCAGCTAACCGTTTTTTTGAATGGGTATCAAGCGCGTTTTAAGCGCAGCGCATTTAAGACCACAAACAATGAACTTAGTGACATACCAATAGCAGCCAGCCAAGGTGGCACATAGCCTAACGCCGCTGGTATTAGCACACTGCCATTATAAATGAGTGCCCAGCGGAAGTTTTGTTTGATAATACGTTCCGTTTTATCAGAGATACGTTTGGCAGCAGTGATAGCGTCGATTTGACCATTTAAGATAATACTGTCACTCGATACTTGTGCCAAATCTGCCGCCCCCGCAATAGAAGTCGAGACATCTGCTGCGGCTAGCACTGGCGCATCGTTGATACCGTCTCCCACCATCAACACTACGCCACCTTCCGCCTGTAGTTTTTGAATGTGAGTGACCTTGTCTGTTGGCGACAGACCGTTGTAAGCAGAATGCATTCCTAAACTTTCAGCCAATACCAGCGCTTGCGGGCTTGGGTCACCAGTCAACATAACTGTCTCAATACCCAACTCTTTAAGCGTATCGAGCATGGCTTTGGCACTATCACGCACCTTATCATTGAAATAGAAGCATGCCAGCGCTTGCCAAGTGACCGAGTCATTTTGTTGACAAGATAAAACCACTGCTGAGCTGGCGCGCTGTGATACTAAATCAATGACCATATCATTATCAGCATCGTTTAACGCAAAATCCACATGACCAATTCGATATAATACGCCATCAATCATTGCCTCGACACCGCCTGCTGGATAATGCTGTAAGCCCTGCGTCGATGGCAAATGCAACTGATAGGCAGCGGTAAGCAGCGCGTGTGCAATAGGATGACGGCTCCCTACTTCTAGAGCCGCAGCGATGGCTAATAGCGTATCTCTTTGCTCATCTGTAGCCGTTGCAATATCATTATCTTTATCATTATCTTTAAGCAGCTCAATATTTAATAAATTCGGCTTACCATAAGTGAGAGTGCCAGTTTTATCAAAAGCGACATGAGTGATTTCAGCGAGCGTTTGTAGCGTATGTCCACGCGTCGTCAAAAAGCCATAGCTTGCCAATCGATTGGTCGCGACCGTCAGCGCAATCGGTGTCGCTAAAGACAGTGCGCAAGGGCAAGTCGCGACCAATACCGCGACCGTAGCCCAAATCGCTTGACTTGGGTCAACGATATACCAGCCAATGAATACCAAGACAGACAAAACCAAAATACGCGCAACAAACCAACGTGCCAGCTTATCGGCTTGCTGTGCCAGTTTGGGCTTTTCACTCATGGCACGGTTCATCAGCCGATCAATCAAGCCAATTTGGCTGTCTGCTGGCAATGCTGTGACCAGCATCTCAAACGGTTGGCTATCGTTTTGTGCACCGCCAACGATATAGTCACCTTGGCTCTTGATAATCAAGTCGCCCTCACCCGTCAATAGGCTTTGCGACACGGTAGCAGTCTGACTCAGCAAAATACCATCGCTAATGATTTCAGAGCCAGCCTCAATTAAAATGATATCACCTACGTGCAAACTATGGGCGGTGACCATTTGTTTTTCTTTTGCCTCATCTGCTGTTGTTGATATGTATGATTGTTGAGTACGCGTGCGTTGCCAGTCTTGTGCAATTTTTGATGTGAGCTGATGAACATTGGCATCCATGCTTTGCATAAAATTAGGCGTTGGATTGGCTGATGTGCTCGCCTCCCTTGTATCCAAATTACTGACTTGATTACTCACGTCTTCATTTACAGCTGTTTTTTCGAGCTCATTTTTCTTTAACTGCTGTAATATAAGCGCGGCGGCTTCTTTATTTTCCGCAATTTTTTGTACCAGTACTGGCTCAACCACGACCAAGTCATTGGCCATGGTGGCGGCTTTTAGGCGGGCATTATGTTCAATGTAACGCCCTGCCAGTAAAAAGAAAATAAACATACTGACCGAATCGTAATAGGTTTCCCCTTGACCAGTGATGGTCGCATATAGGCTCGCGAAAAAAGTCACAATCAGCGCGATACTGACGGGCACGTCCATATTGACTTGACGGGCACGAATTGCCGACCACGCTGAGGTAAAGAACGGGACACCCGCATAGAAGAAAACGGGCGTACTGACAAATAAAGATACCCAGCGCAAAAAATCACGCTGAAATATTAGCATATCGCTGTATTCACCAAAATAGATGGCAACGGCATACATCATCGCTTGCATCGAGCCCAACGCGGCAATGCCAAGACGTATCAGCATTTGGTTGTTATGACGCGCCAGCATCGCCTCATGCGTATCTTGACGATAAGGCTTGGCTTCATAGCCGATTTCATTAATGGTGGCAAGAATACGGCTGATCGGCAGCTTATCCTCGTTCCAAATCACACGCATACGCTGATTGGTCAAATTCACCTGACATTTACTGATGCCCTCTAACTCATCGAGACGCGACTCAATGAGCCAAGTACATGCCGCGCAGCGTAGGTTATTGACGGACAGTTCTGCAACCGACAGTCCGTCTTGAGCATAGACAAATTGTGATTTGATCTCGTCATGGTCATAGGCCTCAAGGCGAGTCAACTGCGTTGGTAGACTTGCCGTACGATTAATCTCTGAGCGATCCAGATAATACTGTTCAAGTCCTGCCTCTACGATGCTTTGAGAGGCTAACTGACAGCCCATACAACACATCTCACGCGGCTTACCCAATATCTTGGCATGGAACGGCGGCTGCGGTACAGGATCACCGCAATGGAAACAGTGACCTGCGAGTGGCAGTACTAAACCTTCGATGATAGAGTTATCTTCATAATGCTGGCTGGTGGTCGATGCCATTGATGATGGGACATTGGACATAATCGCGCTTACTTCCTTTAGACAGGTTTGCTCGAACCTTATTCGCTTTAAGTAAACTTACTATCATTAACGAGACTCAACGCCTATGCAGAAGACCTATCTAAAACAGCTATTTTAAATAACTCTCAGCACGGCTCACAAAAAATAAAACAATAACCGTAGCGGTTAATTCATAAAAAACACATCGTTGGCGCATCTCTAAACTGCTATCCTGCATGGCTATATGACATGGTGACATGAAGCTAATATGACACTTATATAACAATGATACTGCCAATCTAAAGCTTTTAATGCTTTGTTAGCAATGACCGTGTTTTAACAGAGATTATACTATAAGCAAGTGCTGTGAAGAGCATAACCACGCATAGCTTAAAATCAATGAATGCCTGCGTTGACGATGATAGATTGAAAAATTTGTCAATTTGCGTCATTATGAGGCAGTTTTTTATACCAAAATGGTGCGACATCAGTGCAAACATCCAATTCCAAGTTACCAAATACCAAGTTAACACAGTCCTCTAAATCTGTTAACCACACGCTCCCTTCACAGCAGCGTGGGTTGGTATTTAGTAGTCTTATCTTAATTGTCATTATTGCTGGCATGGTGCTCTTGGCGCTATATTTAATCAAACTTGATCGCACCATTACTCATAAGTTTGAGGGTAAGCGCTGGGATATCCCTGCTAAAGTGTATTCGCAGCCGCTTGAATTGTATCAAGGCGCGAGTGTCGACAAAGATACGATGAAGACATGGCTGGAGTTGCTGAACTATCAAAGCAACAAAGCTTATGATCGCACGGGAACCTATCATAGATCAGGTAATACCTACTTTATTCATACTCGCGGTTTTACTTATAGCGCCAACGATGTGGATAAAGAGCAAGTCATAAAAATGACCATTGCTGGTAATAAGATTGAGTCCGTACAAAGCACTTTGCCTGCCAAAAGCGGCATCATTCGCTTAGAGCCAGTGAGTATCGGTGGTATTTATCCTGACAGTAATGAAGATCGTTTGGTCGTCTCGTTAGATGAAGTGCCACAACCACTCATTGATGCGTTAATAGCCACAGAAGACCGTGCGTTTTATGAGCACAAAGGCGTCTCTATACGAGGCATTGCACGTGCCGTACTGAACAATTTCTCTGGTGGCTCTAGACAAGGCGGCTCGACCATCACTCAGCAGCTGATTAAAAACTTCTATCTCAATTCAGACCGTACGCTGAAGCGCAAAGCCAACGAAGCGTTAATGGCAGTATTGCTCGAGCTACATTATAGCAAAGATGAAATTCTACAAACGTACCTCAACGAGATTTATTTGGGTCAAAACGGTAACCGCTCTATTAATGGTTTTGGCTTGGCATCACAGTTTTACTTTGATAAACCACTGAATGAGCTGCGCTTGGATCAGCAAGCCCTGCTAGTCGGTATGGCAAAAGGCCCGAGTATCTACAACCCACGTCGCCATCCAAACGATTCAAAAGCACGCCGTGACGTCGTGCTGGGCAACATGTTAGCTGTTGGCTCACTCAGTCAAGAAGACTATGAGAAAGCGCTAAAGCAGCCACTTGGTGTCGTGGACAAACCTGTCGAAGGCAAAAGTCAATTCCCTGACTTTTTGGATATCGTCAAGCGCGAGCTGAATACCGTGTACTATTCTGATGATCTCAAGAATGAAGGTCTTATCATTATCAGTACTTTGGACCCTATTGCACAATTAGCCGCAGACAAAGCGGTTGATAGAAAATTGGGTGAGCTGCGTCGTAATAGTAGCAAAACTAAAGACTTGCAAGGTGCCTTAGTGAGTGCCAATCCTGAGACTGGTGAGCTGGTCTCTGTGGTGGGTAGTGGCAGTGAATTTACCGGCTTTAACCGTGCGGTCGATGCCAAGCGCCAAGTGGGTTCGTTATTGAAGCCTATTATTTATATGACAGCACTTGAAAGTGGACGCTATAATCTTGCAAGCTCAGTCGATGACTCACCGATTACCGTCAATCTAAGCGATGGTACTAAATGGAACCCCAAAAACTATGACAATCGTGACCATGGTTATGTGCCATTTACCACCGCTTTATCAAAGTCTTATAACCAAGCAGCGGTACGCTTAGGTATGGAGTTTGGGGTCGATACCTTTGCCAAGCAGTTACAGCGCATGGGTATTAAAGAAAAAATACCACCCTACCCGTCAGCATTGTTAGGTTCTGTTAATCTTAGCCCAATGGACATGCTTGGTGTCTATCAAGTCTTTGCAACTGGCGGCTTCCGTACGCCTATTCATAGTATTCGCACCGTCATTGATGACCGTGGTCGTATTTTACAACGTACTGGACTCAACACTCAGCGTAGTATTCCGCCTGAGACCAACTTCTTAATTAACTATGCTTTACAAGATGTGGTCAAAAATGGTACTGCCAAACGCGTGCAATCACTTGGTAGTAATCTAAATCTTGCTGGCAAAACAGGAACCACAAATGATTACCGCGATGCCTGGTTTGCAGGCTACAGTGGCAACTATGTCAGTGTGGTTTGGGTTGGCCGTGATGATAACAAGCCAATTGGTTTAAGTGGCGGTACTGGCGCATTACCAGTTTGGGTTGACTATATGAATCGCTTGAAGCTGACGCCTGTGGCTCTACCAGAGCCTGAAGGTATTGAGTGGTTGTGGTTAGAGAACAACTCAGGCAAGTTATCTAATGAGCGCTGTGCAGATGCACGCTATCTGCCTGTCCTGTCGGCATATTTACCAGAAGAAGCCAGCAGTTGCGCTGTCGGCTTATATCAACAAGATCGTGCTCGTGAACAAAACCAGCAGCGCCGTAGTGAAGGTTTAGAGATTCCAAATGGCGAAGCTGTTGATAGCGACAACCAAGAAAACAGTGATGGGTCAAATGGTAATGATGCAGAAAGTCGTGCCGATACTTGGTATGATCGTGCCGTTGAATGGTTCTAAAGTTATTTGTGAAACTTAAAAAAGGTCTCAATCTAATGTTATTTCTCAAGCGAACTGTATCAGCTAGGTCAGCCGTCATAACGTGGTCTATCAAAATCAAGCCAGCCAATAAGATGCTGGCAGTCAGTGCTCTAGCTGGCATGTTGAGTTTGAGCGCTTGCCAGACTGCGCCGACTGCATCTACCGCGATCAAAACGGTACCGACTCAAACGCTGCCATCATCGCAAACAGCTAAAGCCCCCATAGCGACTGTGACGCAAGCGCCCATTGTCAGAACAGAGGACGACTACCCCATTGAGCCTTATAACTCCTATGAACCAGCCGAATCAACCAATCCATTGACTCAAGAGACGCCTGTATTTACACCATCTAATCCTGTGTTGACCCAACCTGATCCAGTTATTATTATCCCTTCGCGTGATGACTACATCATCTCTGAGCCGTCAGCACCGTCACACAACGAATTGCTAGAACAGGCAAGAAAAAACTCGCAGCAACGGACACAGCAAGCTACTACCAACAATAGCAACTTGCCAGCATTTCGCAATTTGATGCAAGCAGGTATCAGTCAACTAAAAGCTGGCAAACTGACCAATGCTGAAAACAGCTTTACCCGTGCACAGCGCCTAGCACCTAAATCTTCTGCGGTGTATTTCTATTTGGCGCAAGTGGCATTAAAAAAGAACCAGCCGCGCAAGGCAGAAGCTATGGCACGCCGTGGTCTGAGTGTTTCTCAAGATACCAGTCGTCGCCGCGCGCTGTGGCAAATTATTTTGCAATCAGGACAAGCCCAAGGCAACGCTCGCGTCATCAGTGAAGCGAAGCAAGCCTTACGCTAATATCAAGACATACCGAAGTGAATAGATACCAAGTTTATCACTTGGTCTCTATTCACTTTTTATATTGTGCATACGCATCATTTATCCAAAATAGACATTTATTTTTAATTAAGGTTATCGTTATGGCATGGCAACAACTGCATTTACAATGTGAAAAAGCAAACGTCGATTTGGCTGAGGCACTGCTCCTAGAAGCAGGTGCATTATCCATTGCCTTAGACGACGCAGGTGACCAGCCTTTATTTGAGCCATTACCTGGTGAATCACCGCTATGGGATGAAGTTATCTTGACAGGGCTATTTGATGCGACCACCGATGCTGGCAGTCGTCAGGCAGTCGAGCAGCTCAGTCATGAAATCGCAGCACAAGTGCAAGCCACCCGTATCTGGCTCACGGCTGTCGATGATAAAGATTGGGAGCGCGAATGGATGAGCAATTACCATCCTATCGAATGTGCCAATAATTTATGGATTGTACCCAACTGGCTGACGCCGCCCAATCCTGAGGCGACTAACATTATTATGGATCCTGGTCTAGCCTTTGGTACAGGCTATCATGCCACTACCCGCTTATGTCTTGACTGGTTAACAGAACAAGATCTAAAAGACAAAGTGGTGATTGATTATGGTTGCGGTTCAGGTATTTTAGGCATCGCTGCTTTGTTATTAGGTGCACGCCACGTGTATGCTGTCGATATCGACCCACAAGCAGTGCTGGCAACCAATCAAAATGCCGCACGCAATCACGTTGGGGATCGCCTGCAAGCGTTTTTACCAGAAGACTTCACTGACTACTGTGCACAAAATGATGTGTTACCTGTAGACGTAATCGTTGCAAACATTCTAGCCAAGCCGCTCATTGGCTTAGCGCCTTACTTCGCCACCTTAATCGCACCAAAAGGTCGCATTGTCTTGGCCGGTCTAATAGAGTCACAAACCGAACAAGTAACGGCGGCTTATCAACCTTATTTTGCGCTTGATGCAAAGCATGCTTTTACAGCGCAAGAAGACCAACATTGGCAGCGTTTATCTGGTACATTTACAGGCTAGCAACATTTAATTACATCTGTTACGATAGAGGGCAGTCAAATGTCATGNNGGCAGTATTAGCACTATAGGCAACTATTAGCGAGTGGCTAAGCGGTATTGATAACCATAATTTTTTGGATTCGACCCTATGACCACGCCCATAAAAACTCAGTGCCCTCATTGCCAAGCTTGCTTTAAAATACAGCAAACACAGTTGAATAAAGTAAACGCCACTGTTAGCTGTGATCAATGCCAACAGAGTTTTTTGGTCAATAAACATCTTATCCTCACTGCCGATGCTGTCAGTACTTCCGCGATTCAAGAAAATACAACGACTGACACCAATACGACAGCCGATTCAAATAGACATTCTACACAAACCGCTGACAATCATAATAAAAATCAACATGCAGCAGGCACTGCTAAGTCACCACTCACTCCTCCACATTCAAAAAATGTTTCATCTGATACTTTAATTGAGGATGATTTGATTCATGACGGCTTAATCTATGATGATATGGATAGCGATGAACCAGAAGAAAGTGTTTTAGAGTATGATTCTCTAGATAGTATGGATGCTTGGCTGACTCAAGCCAGCAATATGAACAATAGCAGTTATACTTCTACAGCAGACAACCAACCAACAAGTAACCTCTCTAAAAAAACAGATAAAAACAACGGGTCATCAGTGAAAGTATCATCTGATGCTACAACAGAAAATTCCTCATCAGCACAAATAGCGCTTAGTTCAGCAGCCGCTAATGATATTCATGCCAATGTGGATGATACTGCGGACAATTCTTGGCTCGAAAAACTCCTAAAAGAACAAAATAAAAGCGAAGAGGTTCGACAAGACGATACCGACTTATCACAACTATTGCTCGATATGGGTGTACCATTGAAAGATGAAGCGTTAACCTCCGAAGAGCGTGTGAGAAAAGCACAAGCAAAGTTTACACCTACGCCGCAGAGACGTTCTATCGCATCCTTACTATGGACGCTAGGATGCTTAGTATTAGCACTGCTACTTTTTGCTCAATACGTCATTTTTAATCTAGAAACTTTGATGAAAAACCCAGTGCATGCAGAGCGCTTACAATCAGTATGTGCAGTCGCTGCCTGTAGTTTACCTAGTGCCGATCTAACAGCATTTACGATTACTAACCTTAATCATAAATCGAGTAAGATTAAGATGGATGGAAAGTCGAGCGATGTCAGTGCCACATTAAACAATCAAAGTGCCAAAGCACAGCTGTATCCGAATGTTAAAGTCAGCGTATACGGCGCAAATGATATGATTGGAGAATTCATCGCCACGCCAGCTGATTATCTATTAAGCAAGCAAAGCCAATTAGCGGCGAACAGTAGTCGAAACATATTATTTACCATCCCTGTTGCTAATAGACAAATTCGAGAAGTGACTATAAGTCCTCTGTATTGAGTGGATAATTACTAACAAAATAGCTGTTTCTATAAACAACCTCGTCTCTTAAAACTTCAGCCGTCAGAAAAACATAGGCAAGTCGCAAGTTCAATAGTGATGCAAGTGCGACCCAGCCAGTTATATTTTGTGGCAATGTTATAATAGTAAGCATATACCCTAGTCATACTGCTGCCAATATAAGGTTAATCTGTCAGCGCTAAACGATATTAATTTGATATAATACCCTAATATCTTATGGTTTGACTCTTTCCAATCCCAAGGACATTATCTTATGGCACCTCATGCACAGCATAATGCCAATCATTTTGCCACAAGCTCTGAGCATCCTGCCGATTATAGTACAGCTAACCATCATTCAACTCGTCATGTTGACTCCTCATTAGACAGCGATGCGAGCCAGCGTCATGAACCACTGCGCGTACATGTGGAGCGTGTGGTACGACAGTACTTCGCGATGCTAGGCGATGAGATGCCGACCGACTTGTATGAGCTTATTTTAAAACAAGTTGAAGAGCCACTATTATCGGTTGTCCTTGAAAAAACGCGAGGCAATCAAACCAAGTGTGCACAAATCTTAGGTCTGAATCGTGGCACTTTACGCAAAAAACTCAAAACTTATGACTTAATGTAGCATCTGCTATATGCATTTCTCTGTCTTTATTACCAATCATTATGTATGGCAATTTAACGTTATTGACGCTATCCACCATGATATGTCTGCAAAAATTGTCATTGTTACCTTGCCAGACGTTTACGTCAGGCTTTTTTTATGGAAATTTTCTTATGAGTACAACCCCACTTGCTCTATTGTCAGTCTCTGATAAATCTAATATCGTTGAATTTGCGCAAGGCCTTATTAAGTCAGGCTTTGGCTTACTGTCTACTGGCGGTACTTATCGTTTACTCACAGAAAACAATGTTGCTGTGACCGAAGTATCCGATTACACAGGTTTCCCTGAAATGATGGATGGCCGTGTCAAAACGCTACATCCTAAAATTCATGGTGGCATCTTAGGACGCCGTGGTACAGACGATGCCGTCATGAGTGAGCATGCGATTGAGCGTATTGATTTGGTTGTCGTGAATTTATATCCGTTTGCTGAAACTATTGCTCGTGCGGATGTCACCATGAACGATGCTATCGAAAACATCGACATCGGTGGTCCTACGATGGTGCGTTCTGCGGCGAAAAACCACGCTCATGTGGGTATCGTGACTGATCCAGCAGATTATGAGCGCATACTTGCCGCTTTAGGTGATGGCACCGAGCTGACACCTGCTTTGCGCTATGACTTAGCGGTTAAGGCTTTTGAGCATACTGCACAGTACGACGGAATGATTGCCAATTTCTTAGGTAGCCGTGTCAATGAAAGCCAGCAGCCTGAGAATTTCTCACGTACCTTTAATGTGCAGCTCGAAAAAGCACAGGATCTACGCTACGGCGAAAACCCACATCAAAACGCCGCTTTTTATACAGAAAACCATCCGCTAAAAAGCCAACAAGCTTCTATAGCGACTGCTAAGCAACTGCAAGGCAAGGCGCTGTCTTATAACAATATCGCCGATACTGATGCTGCTCTTGAGTGCGTGAAAGCCTTTAGCGCCCCTGCTTGCGTAATCGTTAAGCATGCCAATCCTTGCGGTGTCGCTGTGGATAACGATCAAGTAACCGCGTATAACACTGCCTTCAGTACTGATCCTGAGTCTTCTTTTGGCGGCATCATTGCTTTTAACCGCCCATTGACGTTAGTAGCTGCTAAAGCCATTATCGACAATCAGTTTGTAGAAGTTATTATTGCACCAAGCATCGAAGATGGTGTGCTTGAAGCGACAGCTGCTAAGAAAAATGTCCGTGTATTGGTGTGCGGCGAACTGCCAGCGCCAGATCAACGCGATAGTCAGCTTGACTACAAGCGCGTCAACGGTGGACTGCTAGTACAAGAGCAAGATCTTGGTTTGATTACAGCCAATGACTTAAAGATTGTCACTGATGTACAACCAACAGAAGCGCAAATCGCCGATCTATTATTCAGCTGGAATGTAGCAAAATACGTCAAATCTAATGCCATTGTTTATGCCAAAGGTCAGCGTACTATCGGTGTTGGTGCTGGTCAGATGAGCCGTGTCAACTCAGCGCGTATCGCTGCTATCAAAGCTGAGCACGCTGGATTGGCTACTGAAGGTGCTGTTATGGCATCAGATGCCTTCTTCCCATTCCGTGATGGCATCGATAACGCTGCCCAAGTCGGTATTGCTGCTATTATCCAGCCAGGTGGGTCTATGCGTGATGACGAAACCATTGCTGCGGCAAATGAGCATGGCATCGCGATGGTATTCACTGGTATGCGTCATTTCCGCCATTAAATTGTTCCGTATCACTTTGAATAGTAGCATTGATAGCAGTATTGAATTTTGTATCGCCATTAATGCTAAATCTTTATGATAAAAGTAATACTCATTAAAAAAGCCACTGTAGACAGTGGCTTTTTTATGCTTAAAACTTGAAAAGGTTATTCAGAAAGAATGACTAAGTAAGTATCTCAAGTTTTCCTTAATAGCTTTATTTCTAACGCCCTTGCGCGTTTGCTATATTGGCGTCATTAACTTCAACTTTATATACCAAGCGGAGATAATCCAAGTAATCTTGTAGCTGATCTTGCCCCAAGTTATCACGAATGATTGCAGCTGTTTGTGCTCTTTGCACATCAGATAATGGCGACTGCTCCTCTGTTTTAATACGATCACCGACCAACAAAGTCGCACCCATCTCAGTCTCACTGGCAATGGCAACGACGCCATTATTAGCTGCTTGCTGACTAAAGGCTAATCCGCGTTCTTTCTCTGTCAATAGAGTGGTTTGGCGATTAACTTCACCTAATGATTGAAAACGTACTGGCTGTTTATTGATATCAGCAGGCGTTTTAATACCAGTGGCTAGTTTCTTCGCCTCTTTTAGCGCCAATGCCGTTGCCTTTTCTTGACGTAATATCTGAGTAATTTTTGGCGTAGCAGCAGCTAAGCTAAGCGTTTTCGTAGGACGATAGTTGCTTGGCTGCACCCATACCGTACCGTTACCGACTTCGATACCTGCGGTTACTGCCTGATCTTGAATGGTAAACTCATCAAAAGCCTGCTTAATCACTGCTGGTTGTGATAGCTCCGACTTGTTGTTTTCTTTACGATAATCCTTGATACGTTTTAGCGTTACGTTCTCTTGCTGAGCGATGTCTTCGATACTAAAGCCATCTGCTGCCAAGTCATTAATCGCTGTCACTTTATCTGCATAGATTTCTTGACGCTTATATTCTTTGGCTTTTGCTGTCAGCTCTGCACGCATGCTTTCTAGGCTTGGGATTTTACTACCGTTATCTTCGGTTACAGTAAATATCTGATAGCCAAAGCTAGTCTTAATAGGTGCTGTTACATCACCCACGCTTAAGCCCTCTAAAGCTTGCTCAACCGCTGCAGCATCATTACCAAATACAGAGGGATTAAAGGTACCAATATCGCCACCTGTTGCTCCTGATGGATCATCTGATTCAGTTTTAGCCAATGCGGCAAAAGACTCACCTTTATCCAAGCGAGCTTTGATTTTGGCCGCTCTGGTCTTCGCATCTTTACCCGTTAATAGGATTTGACTGATTTTACGTTCATCGACAACAGCTAGCCCTTGCTTATAAACTTCATATTGCTGCTGCAAATCTTCTTCCGTAACCTCATTCACTTGAATGGTTTTAGGACTTAATTGCAAATATGCCAAATCTACCATCGCCGCACTTTTTAGCGTGTCTTTATTGGCATCATAATAGGCTTGTATATCGCCTTTGCTTAACTTGACCTGATCTGCATAGTCTTGCCAATTAAATCGATGCAGCCAGATATTGCGCGACTCAAGTTGTAAGTCAATCAATTGACTGACCGCTTGCATGGGATATACTGCCGTGCCAACAATACTGGCATTGAGCTGGTCGAGGCTTAACTGGTTACGAAACTCAGCAAATAGCTGATCTTTGGTCATGCCGCGCTGGCGCAAGAAGTTTGAAAATTGGTCGTTAGAAAAATTGCCTTCTGCGTCCTTAAAAATTTCTTCTTCACGCAATAAACGATTAATCGTGTCATCAGAGACTGTCATACCAAGCTTGCCCGCTTGCTGCTCCAATAGCGTACGATCAATGAGACCTTTGAGCACCTGCTCGTGCAATACATCTTCATTTAATAGACTGGCATCATCAACTTGTTCTAGTATTTCAGTACGACGGTTATTTACGGCAGTCTGATACTCGGACAACCCTACGCTTGCTTCACCCACCTGAGCGACTTGGTTGGGATCGACCCCGCCTCCAAAATAGCTTTCGACACCCAATAGAGCGAGCGGCGATAGGCATAAAATCAATAAAATGCGACCTGGCCAGCTTTTTAAGAAATCGCGCAATTTATCCATAGTTATCTCTGCTTTATAAACCTATATTGATGAAAAACCATTGTAATATTATTATTAATATCAATGCTATCTAAGCAGGCAATGGTAAGAATAAGAACATGTGAATTTGATATAAAACAACAAGACTGAGTAAAACAGCCTTATTTAAACAACGCATCTATCGCGCGCCCTATGATACGTGATTTTTGATGCAGACTCAAAATATTCACGTGGTATGATACAAACTATAGCGATAAAAAAAGCACCTAATATTTAGGTGCTTTCTTATGATTCATATTATGACTTTTCAGCCATGCTATAAACCATATAGTGCTTTACTAAGTAAATGCTGTGTTCGTTCGTATATCACGTCGTTATACAGCATCCGTTTTTAATAAAACGGCTTAGTTTAAACGCTCTTTTAAGTTTTTACCCGCTTTAAAGCTTGGTACTTTACTTGCTGGAATGCTAAGCTCTTCACCCGTCTTAGGGTTACGGCCAGTACGTGCTTTACGGTCTTTTACGCTGAAAGTACCAAAACCAACCAATGAGATGCTATCGCCAGCTTCTAGCGCTTCACCAACACTTTCCATAACAGCATTCAATGCATCGCCAGCTTGGGTTTTGTTTAGGCCACTTTTGTCTGCGATGCTATCAATTAATTCTGACTTATTCATAAAATTTCCTTCAAGTTTAAGGGGGATAATAAACGCTCACGCCAAGCATTGTAACGCTCTCATAGCATTTAAGCAATAAAAACTGCCTGACTGGCGTATTAACAGGTTTCGCTTTGTTATCGTCTTTATATCAAGGCAGCATAAGGAGCGCAAGCGATTTTACATATTTTTGCCTACTGTACTACGTATTTGACACTCAATGTTACGCAAAGCCTCTGCAACTGTTATAACCGCTAGTAACCTTGGCTTTTCCTAACTTCGACTTAGCGAGTCAACCTCTATACTGCCTTATCGTTCAAAGAGATGTCATCTCATACTGAGGCATCGCCAGTCATAAATATCTGTGTCCTTGTTGATTACCAAATTGTAAAGTAATAATTTTCCAACTGACAGAAACTAGCGTTACTTTTTATTATAAAGGCGTTACTATAAGCAAAATATCACTGCACCTTTTGGGTCAATTTTGACTCTTGTTTGTCTTTTGCCTCTAATTTGCCAAATATAAAACGGATTATTTACATGAAGCGTTCTACGTTGTCTCACTCTTTTCTTAATATCATTCTGGTGTTCATCGAGTCGGCGCTGACACTATTGTTACGTTTAGATCCCGAACTACGTAAAGCCGCTTACCCACTTGCCAAGCAAGGTACTGTCGTGGCGCTACGCTTGTATCTACCGCATGTTGAAGTGTTTGCCACTTTTAGCACCAAAGGCGTATTATTAGACGCAGAGTTACCTATTGACCGCAGCGAACCTGACGTCATCATTAATGCTTATAGCATCCAAGTGATCAATGCGATCACCACTCATGACAGCGAAACCACCGAAAAACTACAAATGCGCGGTGAGTCTGTTCAAGTACAGTTGGTCAAGCAGTTTATTATGCAGCTCGGTCTTGGCAGCTTAATTCAAGGTCTTATTAAAAAGATAAAAGGTGGCAAAGGTAAGACCAAGCCTACTGAAGCTGAAATGGCTGACAAAAAGGACAGCTATAAATTACGCATCAAAGAGCAACAAACCCAAATAAACACCTTGACTATTAAAAACCGTGAGCTTGAAATCACGGTTAAAGAGTTACAGAGCAAACAAAAAACCCTGATAATCGTCACCGTGGCTGCTCTCGTTATTATGATCGCAGCCATTATCGCGCTATTAATGAATTAATTTCGCCAACAACGACTTACCAATGTCAGCTTAACAATGAAAGGCTGCTTACTTTAACAAACGCGTTGATGCCGATGAAGGCATATTAAACGCTTAGTATATTAAGTGCTTAGATAGTTAGGGCGTATGGAACATTCAGCACGCCCTAATATAATTGATAGAAGTTAAAAAAACGTAATACTCGAACTTCAAGACTGTATTTTAATATTTCAAAAATGCTAGGAATCAATGTTCTCAATCTTATATCCCCTCCTTTTAATACCATTGTTTTTATCAATCATAGTGATAAGCTCGATTAACCATTCAACCACACTTTAATCTTGACTAAATTACTCAGGATTAAGTATAATTGGCTTAATCGTTGCACACATCGGGTTAATCATCTGCTGTTTAATAACGATAAGACACAACTTAGCGGTTATGTGATTCCATCAGTAGCTTTCATATTGCGCTACAAGCTGCCACCACTATCATTTTGCTAAGGTCGTTGTTAAATAAAAATGACTTAAAAGTTTGGAGATAACACATGCGTTTGACTACTCGAGGCAGATATGCCGTTACTGCGTTACTGGATTTGGCATTACAAACCAGCCAACAAGACACTGCAGTCTCCTTATCTGATATCGCCAAGCGGCAATCAATTTCTATCTCCTACCTTGAACAACTGTTTTCCAAACTTCGTAAGCGTGGTCTAGTCACTAGCATCCGAGGTGCAGCAGGCGGCTATCATCTAGCCAAACCATTGCATGAAATAGACGTCATGAGCATCATATCTGCCGTCGATGAGTCGGTTAATGCGATGCAGTGCGAAGGACGTGGCGACTGTCAAGGTGGTACAATGTGCTTAACCCATGATTTATGGTGTGCACTGTCCAATCATATCGAACAGTACTTGAAAAATATAACATTAGCGCAATTATTAGACATGGAAAATGTGCAGTCAGTGTCAGAGCGTCAGCACAGCTCTACCAAAGAGATTTCCATAAAAGATATCAACACTATTACCCTATCGAACAGCGAGGCAAACCCAGCATGAGCCAACATAACAACCTTATATACTTAGATTATGCCGCCACCACACCAGTTGCAAAATCAGTAGCTGCTAAGATGAGTGAATATCTGACAGTAGATGGCATCTTTGGTAACCCAGCCTCGCGCTCGCATGGCTATGGCTGGCAAGCAGAAGAAGCGGTAGAAACAGCGCGTCAACAAGTGGCTGAAGTCATTAATGCTGATCCACGCGAAATCGTCTTTACCTCTGGTGCAACAGAATCAGACAACCTAGCGATTAAAGGTGCCGCCCACTTTTATCAGTCTCGTGGTAAGCACATCATTACCAGTAAGATCGAACATAAAGCCGTATTAGATACGTGCCGTGAGCTTGAGCAAGAAGGTTTTGAGATTACTTATCTTGAGCCACAACCAAGCACTGGGCTAATCTTACCAGAGCAAGTTAAAGAAGCATTACGTGATGATACTATCTTAGTATCACTCATGATGGTAAATAATGAGCTTGGTACGATTACTGATGTCGCTGCCATTGGTGAAATCACTCGTGAAGCGGGTGTGGTCTTCCACGTCGATGGCGCACAATCTGTTGGTAAAGTACTGATTGACCTTGAAACCACGAAGATCGATTTGATGAGCTTCTCAGGTCACAAAGCCTACGGTCCTAAAGGTATTGGCGCATTATTTGTTCGCCGTAAGCCACGTATCCGCTTGAAAGCAGAGCAGCATGGCGGTGGTCATGAGCGCGGTATGCGTTCAGGTACATTACCGACGCATCAAATCGTTGGTCTTGGGGCAGCATTTGCTTTAGCCAATGAGCGTTATGAAGAAGACCATGCACATGCAGCGAAACTACGCCAAAAACTGTGGGACGGTCTACAAGATATCGAAGAAATTTACCTAAATGGTGATCTTGAGCACAGCGTACCTAACATCGTAAACATCAGCTTCAACTTCGTTGAGGGCGAGTCTCTCATGATGTCACTTAAAGATTTAGCTGTATCATCAGGTTCAGCCTGTACATCAGCGACGCTTGAGCCATCATATGTATTACGCGCTATTGGTCGCCCAGATGAATTAGCACACAGCTCAATTCGTTTCAGCTTCGGTCGTTATACCACCGAAGAAGACATCGATACTGTCATCAAACAAATGCATGAAGCGGTCGATAAATTACGTGCCTTATCACCACTTTGGGATATGTACCAAGAAGGTGTTGATTTAGATTCAGTCGAATGGGCTGAGCACTAAAATTACCGAAAGCAACGACATAGTTATTAAACAGAACCATTAAACGATTGATCAGACACTTATAAATCCAGTTTTTATAAATACCGTTTTTATAAATACCGTTTCTATTAACTAAATGTTTGACCCCAATTATCGATGAGTAGTTAGACATTTAAAGTCAGTAGTTGACTACTCATCATCTAACTAGGAGAAAACCCCATGGCCTATAGTGACCAAGTTATTGATCATTACGAAAATCCACGCAACGTCGGCAATCTTGATAAAAATGCCAAAAACGTTGGTACTGGTATGGTTGGTGCCCCAGCTTGTGGCGATGTAATGCGCCTACAGATTCAAGTTGATGATAACGGCATCATTGAAGATGCACGCTTTAAAACTTATGGCTGTGGTTCAGCAATCGCTTCAAGCTCGCTCGTGACTGAGTGGCTAAAAGGCAAAAGCTTGGATCAAGCGGGCGAAATCAAAAACAACGATATCGCGAAAGAGTTGGCCTTACCACCAGTAAAAGTGCATTGCTCTGTACTTGCTGAAGACGCCATTAAAGCCGCTATTAGCGACTATAAAGGTAAGCATAGCGCAGCAGTAGAGGCAGAAGAAGCAGATAGCTAAACCTATTAGTGTAAGTATTGTACTTCTAAGTACACGGTCTTAATGACCGTACTTTAGTAGTCGATGTATTGAACAGCTACTAACGCTAAAGAGGTGACAATAACGCAAATGTAATTGTCACCTTTTATTTTCTAGTGATTCTTAACTGGTCGTTATTAAGATTTTTTGGCAAGTTCGCTATTTTCATTGCCAGTTTATACAGATTTTTTTGATTGATATTTATCATTGATAGTCAATGGGAGTTGGCATGATTGAAATGACAGAACGCGCCGCTCAGCATGTTCGAGACTTTTTGGACAATCGCGGCAAAGGCGAAGGTATTCGAGTGGGTATCCGTACTGCGGGTTGCTCAGGCTTAGCTTACGTTTTAGAGTTTGTAGATACCCCTGATGAAAATGACACGCGTTACGAAAGCCGCGGCGTTAACATCTTTATTGATCCTAAAAGTTTGGTGTATTTAGATGGTTTGTTAATGGACTACGAAAAAGAAGGTCTTAACGAAGGCTTTAAGTTCACCAATCCCAATCAAAAAGGCGAATGTGGTTGCGGCGAGTCTTTTACCGTTTAATGGTTCAAAGGTTAAAAAACCCTTGAGTTTAGAGTTTCCTGACTCTATATTCAAGCCATAGTAGATATGTTCTCTGCTAAAGGAAACTTTCAAAATAAATAACAAGCAAGGCGTATGATATGACAGACATTACTGCAGAAGCCCAGTTTGATAACTTCTTTGCCCTATTTGAGCAGCCTGTACAGTTTGAAGTCAATCAAGAGATTCTCGATCAGCATCTACGTCTGCTACAAAAACGTTATCATCCTGATAATGTCACCAAGAATCTAGCCAATACTACGCAAGCGCAACAGCAGTCTGAGCAGGCCTCAGCGTTAATCAACCAAGCCTACCAAGCGTTAAGTGCGCCTGATAGTCGTGCTAGCTATCTACTAGACATGGCAGATCAAGCACAGAATCTAGAGCATTCAATTGCTGACTTGGACTTTTTAGAAGATGCGATGCAGATGCGCATGGATTTAGATGACGCTATTGAAGGTAAGGATCGTGCGACATTGCAACAACTACACCCTCAAATCACCGAACGACTGGCAAAACAGTCTAAGCGTTTTAACGATGCTTACCAAAACCAAGATTGGCAAACGGCGATTGATGCGACACAAAAACTGAAATTCTTAGTCAAATTAAATGCTGACGTGACTACTGGTATCGATGAGTTAGCGACTGCTGAGCATTTAGATGATGATGATTTATACGTCTAACTAACTGAGTATAAGTTTGTTAATTTATTCTATATGCCAAATTTATTCATAAATACTATTCGCTTATAACGCTTATTTGAAAACTATATTATAAGCGATGGTTAAAATAGTCATAGCGATGCCGTATAATCCCTTATTTTAAGCACTTTTAATCGCTAAGTATCTTCATTTTCACGTGCATACAAAGCAGTTAAACTACAATAGTGCGCTTATCATATTTGTTCCATTTCACTTACTAATTTTATCTCTTTCATTTTATCTTTGAGTTATCTTATGTCTTTATTGCAAATTGCCGAACCCAATCAAAATGCCCAACCCCATCAGCATCGTTTTGGCCTAGGAATTGATCTTGGTACTACGCGCTCATTGGTCGCGGTAGTACGCTCAGGCAAGGCGCAAGTCTTAGAGGCAAGCGCAGCTACCGATACATTATTACCTTCTGTGGTCTATTATCCAAGCATAGGTAAGCCCTTGGTTGGCTCTGATGCATTAGCTCACTTAGCGGATGATCCAAAAAATACGATTGTCTCGGCTAAGCGTTTTATGGGTCGTAGTCAAGCTGATATCAAATTCTCTCATCCTTATGAGTTAAGCGGCAGCAAAGATGACATGCCAGCATTTGTGACGGCTCAGGGTAAAGTATCGCCTGTTGAAGTATCAGCACGTATTTTAGCAGCGCTTGAGCAACGGGCAGCGAGCGCATTGCCTGCAGACAGTATCGAGGGTGCGGTCATTACTGTCCCTGCTTATTTTGATGAAGCACAGCGGCAAGCGACCAAAGATGCAGCCCAAGCGGCTGGTATCAAAGTGCTACGCCTGCTAAATGAGCCTACTGCTGCTGCCGTCGCCTATGGTCTCGACCAGTCAACGCAAAACGGCGATAAAGAAAGTTATTATTTAATTTACGATCTGGGTGGCGGTACTTTTGACGTTTCTATCTTAAAGCTGACTGATGGCGTATTTGAAGTATTGGCAACTGGCGGTAATAGTGCATTAGGCGGTGATGACATCGATCGTCTAATGACCAATTGGCTTATCAAACAATTAAATATCGATCCTAAAGATGTGAGTCGTCATGACAAGTCAATACTGGCGCAACAAGCCAAAGCTTATAAACAAGCCCTGACGGATGCTGAACAAGTCAATATTGACATCACTGTGAATGAGCAATCTTATCAAGGTGTGCTTCGCCGTACAGATTTACTGGCTATTGCAGAGCCAGTTAGCCGCCGTACATTGAGCGTATGCGAACAAGTACTGCGTGATGCCAAGCTTTCGAGTGCTGATCTAGACGAAGTGATTTTGGTCGGTGGCTCTACTCGTATGCCTGCTATACAACAAGTCGTGACAGAGTTTTTTGCCAAGCAACCACTTTGTCGTCTAAATCCCGATGAAGTCGTGGCTTTGGGTGCTGCCCAAACGGCGCATCAATTGGTCAATGGCGATAGTAATAACAACCTACTATTGTTAGACGTAACGCCGCTATCGCTTGGTCTTGAGACCATGGGCGGCTTAGTTGAAGTACTGATTCCACGTAATACGCCTATCCCTGTCAAAAAACGCCAAGTGTTTACCACCTATCAAGATGGTCAAACAGGCATGGTGATTCATGTGGTACAGGGCGAACGCGAGACAGTAGACAACTGCCGTTCATTGGGTCGTTTTGAGCTATATGGTATCCCGCCGATGAAAGCTGGATTTGCTCGTATTGAGGTCACCTTTAGTATTGATGCGAATGGACAGCTAACCGTCAGCGCACAGGAAACCACAACCAAGACAGAAAGTAAGATTGAGATTGTGCCTTCTTATGGGTTATCAGATGAGCAAAAAGAGCAGTTGCTCGTCGCAGGATTCAAGCATGCAGAAGAAGATAAAAATACACGTTCTTTAATCGAAACCAAAGTAGAAGCGGAGCGTGAAGTATTAGCGCTACAATCTGCCCTTAAAGAATTTGCAGCTTTATTGTCGTCTGAGGAGCAGCACTCATTGGCTGAGCAAATACAAGTGTTGCAAACAACGCTCAGTACTGATGATTTGGCACTTATCGAGGCACAGCAAGCAAAGCTTAAGCCTCACAGTGATGCCTTTGCTGCCCGTATTATGAATCAAAGCGTTAAAGCCAGCATGGCAGGAACGAATGCCCAAGATTGGTAGCAGATACATTTAAAATGTGGCTTAGTCACCATACTAAGCTCATTTCTTATATTTTTATTCTTTTAATTGATTAGCACTGGAAAGACGATTTATGCCAAAAATTACCGTACTACCGCATCATGAAATTTGCCCTGAAGGCGCCGAAGTCGAGCTAGAAGCTGGCAGCAACTTATGTAAAGCGCTATTGGAAAAAGGCATTAAAATTGAACATGCATGTGAGATGTCAAAAGCCTGTACCACGTGCCATGTGGTCGTCCGTAAAGGTTTTAATAGTTTAGATGAAATGGATGATATTGAAGCCGATTTATTAGATCGTGCTTGGGGATTAGAGCCTGACTCACGCCTATCTTGTCAGGTCATGCTCGATGATGAAGATTTAACCATCGAGATTCCTAAATATACACTCAACCATGCAAAAGAAAACCACTAAACGCTAACCGTAAAATTCATCTGACTGTTATATTGCAAAAGCCAGCTATCATAATAATAGCTGGCTTTTTTGTGCTTGATTTTATAAACATTATTTTTGGATGATTATTTATGACGATTGTCATTGATTGTCATTACGTTTGCTTGCTGCCGCTATGTCAGTTGCCACTTTTTCTTGCTCCTGCTCGACACGTTCAAGCGCAAAATTTAAGCGTGCTCTGATATCTTGATAATCATTATCCTTCATATCTTTAAAATTTAGATGCAAATTGAAACCTGGTAGTGTGTGATCAACCCACTTTGATAAATGACCTTTATACGTATCTGGATCCAGCACTTGCCATGCATTTACCTTGCTATCAAAACCTTTTAACTTGAACGCACCTGCATGCTGACAGTCATAATTATGACAAATATAATCGTAGGTACTCTCACTGACCAGTATCTCATCTTTACCAGCGCTCGATTCAAGTCTTGCCGCTAGATTGGCCTCTTTACCAATAAGAGTATAGCTTAGACGATTATTACTACCAAAATTACCAACATGGCAATAACCTGTGCTAATACCGATACGAATGTACAACCCCTCAAAGCCCATCAAGCGCCATTTTTGCCTCAAAGTTCGCATCTCGCGACGCATATCTATTGCCATTGCAATACAGTCTAAAGCATCTTGGCGCGCACCGCGACTATTTGGCTCACCGAAAAAACACACCATGCCATCACCAATAAATTTATCAAGTACGGCGCCATGCTTGTTTGCTATCAATGTCATACAATGCATATAAGTATTTAAGATATCAGCCAAATTGTCAGCGCTCAAACTATCTGACAATTCCGTAAAGCCAACGATATCTGAGAACATAATCGTCAGCTTAGCGCGCTTATTAGCAACGGTAACTGGGCTGTCAGATTTTACGATAGGCTCCCAAACTTGTGGAGGTATGAAGCGCGTTAACTTATTAATGACGGAGACCATCGTGCTTAATCGCCCAACGGCCTGATGAGCACGAGTTTCATAACCAATATACTCTTGGTACACATGCCAAAACTGATACAGTATGACGATCATACTGGCTAATAATATTATTGGTGTGGTCCAGCCTTCATGGCAATCTATATCAGCACTGCTTAGGGTAACGCTAACATAATAGAAGACAATGACGGTTATTACGGAAACGGTAATCAGTTTTAAATGATTTTCAGGGCTACTAATAATAATTCTGAGTGCTATAAGCGCGGCTAAGCTAAGCGAAATAACCGTGCAAAACTGTATCGACCCAATAACCACCGATAGTAAAATGATAACAATGTTAGACGTCCAAAAGCTTTTTTGGCGGCGATAGTTATAAATCAAAATCATTAAACTTGGCAGACAAACAATAACGAGCAGTGCCATTGAAGTAGGTCTAAAATTAAAATGTACAGCGAGGAGTATTACGGTAAGCATTAAAACGAAGACTTCTGGATAGTCAAATCGATAAATCCCTTCATTTTTTGAAGAGTGATTTGGTCTCAGCGTGTCTAAAAAAGGCATATGAAGTATTCACTTACGTAAAACAGGCTATGTAAAAAACTAAAAGGCTTGAGGATAGCACACGCGTACTACCTACCTCTATGCCAAGTTATGTATAAAATTAATCAATGATTACATTATACTTTTTAAATGCAACAAAACCCATGTCACTGATAGCCAAAAGCCTACCACTCATCACTCATCTTGTCTTAATATGCTACTAAATCGGGATTATAAGACATATCGTTTGAGCCAAACACAAAAAATCCAGATAATATTTATCTGGATTTCAAATACGTAAAACCTATTAATATATAAAAATTAGGGGCTGTAATAACTGAGCATAACGTTGGTACATAACCATAAAACGACTAAGACACCAAAACAAAGCTTAACTTTAAACGTTTAGTCATTTTTCTAGTTATTTTGATGGGTCAATCGATGCCCAGTTAATTGATACCTAGTTAATCGAGGCCTAGCCAATAGAGTATCATTATCGATTTGCCAATCAACTTACCGACCTATTACTACTCAGGTATTTATTACATTTGCCAATCAAATGGCATTTGATGATGACCACGTAGCGCCATCATTAACGTCTGCTGCATCTGCGCCAACACTTCTTTAGTATAAGGAATAGCAGGAACGCCCCATACTGGATTTGGCCATTGCATGTCGTTTTGATAGCGAACGATATGATGAAAATGAAGTTGCGGTACTTGATTACCGAGTGCAGCTACATTCATTTTATCGGCTTGAAAGGTCTTGGCTAGCTGACTCGACAACCAGCTCGATTCACGTAAAAACTGTGTTTGATCGGCTTCAGATAACTCATATAACTCTTTGATACCTGATACGCGCGGCACTAATATTAACCAAGGAAACTGGCAATCATTGATTAAACGACAAGTCGATAATGGGAAGTCACCCACTAAAAAGCTATCGGCAGCAAGTTTATGATGAAGTTGGAACATAATGACGGTTCTCTTGTTATGACACTCAGATAAAAGGAATATGAATCTAGAAAAGCAGAATTTAATTTACTAAAAAACAATAGGCTAAATATAGGATGTCGCTATTTTATCAGTTATCCGACCGATAAAATAGCGCTATGACTCATTGTCTTGACGTCCTACTTGAGCACTGGCTAGCTGACTTATTGAGCTGATTTAATCTACCGAAAATCATTGCTGAGCTCTCAAAATGCCGAAATACCAAAACAACTACGCTGACTCTGCCACCATATGCTCGCTAAAATAGCGTAATAATTCTTGAATCGCGGTGACGCGCTGTTGCGGCGTTGCCAGTTTATCAGCATCCTGATAACGAATACCAGAGGCACCGTTCATACGATAGCGCTGCCCATTGCTCTGAATCAACTTAATAATCGCTAAGGCATCGACTGGGGTATCAGGCGCAAACTCTAATGTCATGCTATTACTATTGGCATCAATCTTATTAATCTTTAGCGGCTCAGCTTGTATACGCAGTCCGTGGATGGCGAACAACTGCTTAGTTTGCTCTGGTAATGTACCAAAACGGTCAATCATTTCGGTACGAATATCAATCAATGCCTCTTTATCATCGGCATTACTGATGCGCTTATAAAACAATAAACGCTGATGGACATCATGCAGATATTCTTCTGGTATCAATGCTGAGCTATGCAGATTAATCTCACTTGTCAGCGACAACGGTGTGCTTAAATCGGGCTCTTTACCCGCTTTAATGGCTTTTGTTGCACGCTCCAGCATGTCCATATATAAACTGAAGCCAATCGCCTGCATATTGCCACTTTGCTGCTTACCGAGTATTTCACCAGCACCGCGAATTTCTAAGTCTTCGCTAGCCAGCATAAAACCTGCACCCAGCGTATTGGCGCGTTCAATCGCATGCAATCGGCGTTTAGCATCGCCTTTTAGACCTTTGATAGAAGGCACAAGTAGATAACAATACGCTTGATGATGACTACGACCGACACGACCACGTAACTGATGTAATTGCGCCAAACCAAACTTGTCAGCGCGCTCAATGATAATGGTATTGGCATTCGGCACATCAATACCCGTTTCAATAATGGTTGAGCATATCAGCACATTGAACTTTTTATGATAAAACTGCTGCATGACTTGTTCAAGTTGGCGCTCTTGCATTTGTCCATGAGCAACCCCTACTCTCGCCTCAGGCACCAATTCACGTATGGTTTCTGCCATACGCTCAATGCTCGCCACATCATTATGTAATAAATAAACCTGCCCACCGCGCAATAGCTCACGCAAGATGGCCTCTTTCATTAAAGCATCAGTTTTTTGCATGACAAAGGTTTTAATCGCCAAACGTCGTGCTGGAGGTGTCGCAATAATTGACATATCACGCATACCTGAGAGCGCCATATTGAGCGTTCTAGGGATCGGTGTCGCTGTCATCGACATACTATCTACATCAGTCTGAATCGCCTTGATACGCTCTTTATGGCGCACACCAAAGCGATGTTCTTCATCGACAATCATCAAACCTAGATTTGAAAACTTCACATCAGGTTGTAGCAGTTTATGGGTGCCGATGACAATATCGACTTTACCTGCTGCTAAATCTGTCAACACCGTTTCTTGATGCTTTTTGCCGCCAAAGCGCGATAGCGTCTCGATACGTACTGGCCAATCAGCAAAACGATCACGGAAATTGTCTTCATGCTGACCGGCCAGCAAGGTCGTCGGCACTAGCACCGCCACCTGATAACCTGCGCTGACGGCAATGAAAGCTGCCCGCATAGCCACTTCTGTTTTACCAAAACCCACATCACCGCAGATGAGCCGATCCATTGGCTGGTTTTGTCGCATGTCTTCCATCACCGCATGAATGGCATTGGCTTGATCGGGCGTTTCTTCAAAAGCAAATTGACTGGCAAACAGCTCGTACTGTGATGGATCTATTTTAAAATGAATACCGACTTTGGCTTCACGACGCGCTTGCATATTAAGCAGCTCGGCCGCTACATCATGGATTTGCTCAAGCGCTTTTTGCTTGGCTTTATCCCATTTGCCGCTACCGATTTTGTGCAATGGCGCAAGCGCTGGATCACCGCCACTATAACGGTTAATCATTTGCAAATTAGCAACGGGCACATAAATACTGGCATCATAGGCATATTTTAAGTGAATAAACTCTTGCTCGCCATCACCCACATCTAACGTAATCAGCCCATTGTAACGCCCAATACCATGCTCGATATGCACCACTGGGCTGCCTTCAGTTATTTCAGTAACACTCTTAACCAAAAACTCTTCCGACACCCCGCTTTGGCGGCGACGGCGTGTTTGCAGCACTTGCCGACCAAATAACTGCGTCTCACTAATCAGCACCAAACGCTCGGGCACATAGACGCCGCGCTCAATGGGCGCAACGGTTAAACCAACCTGTGGCAGCTTATTACCTTTAACGCTGTTGGTTTTATCCGCTGCTAGAAACGCTGCAAAGCTGTCATAAGCTTTGATATCGATTTTGCCTTTAAACAACTCGATGAGAATTTCGCGGCGACCCGCTGTTTCAGCAACGATCAATACTGGCGTCGCTGTTTGTGCTTGTAACGCTAAAAATTCTAATAGCTGGGTAAGAGGCTCAGCCTTTTGGTGATTAACAGCCAATTGTGGCGGCTCTTGCGCACTGAGCGTCACCAAGCCTTGCTGCTTATTTGCCGTCAGCGGCAATTGTGGCTGTAAATCTGATTGGTGTTCAACTTGTAACAATGAACTGTCTTCTAACAATGAGTCATCGCTGTCAATCGCAGCAACATCCGTCATGCTAGCCAGCTCATTGCGCGCACTGAGAATCACCCGTGGATAATGATTAAGATGTTCATTTAAAGTATTCGATAGCAAATATAACCATTCAGGCGCGACAATAGGTTTATCGATATCATGACGGCGCTCTTCATAGCGGCGCTGAATTTGTGACCAGTAATCTACCTGTTTTTCATTAATCAATTCATCAGTGATAAACAGCGCATCGCTTGGTAAGTAAGCAAACAAGCTACTCTCTGCTGTCCACGCTTTTAAATCAAAAAATAGCGGCTGATAATATTCAAGTCCGCTACTAGCGATACCTGCCATGACGTCTTTATGTAGCTCAAACTTACGGCTGCTCGCATTAGGGAACATCGTGGCGAAGTTGGTACGGAATGTCTCACGCCCTTCATCAAGCGGAAACTCTTTTGCTGGTAATATCTGGAATTGCTCAATAGGCTTTGAGATATCTGGCAGTTTATGCAGTAGTGACAGCGACTCTTTGCCCATACTGCTATCGTTGCCGCTCATCATCGTTTTGAGGTCATCAACGGTCAATGTGCGCTGGGTCTGCGGATTAAAGAAGCGAATGGTTTCAATTTCATCGTCAAACAAATCTAGACGTAGCGGAAACGGCTGACCCATGGCAAAGATATCAATGATGCTACCGCGTACGGCAAATTCGCCCGGCTCAAAGACGTTCTCAACCGCACGGTAACCGGCCTTTGCCAATAAGCCACGTTGGGTATTGATATCAAATCTATCACCGACACTCAAATCAAAATGCTGCCCTATCAGCCAGCTTGGCGGTGCGACCCGATGCATCAATGCCTGTACCGAGATGAG